>CAXFCF010000171.1:0-3389 GCA_964000875.1 uncultured Candidatus Poseidoniales archaeon | reverse complement strand
CCCATGGCCATCCTCCACGAAGGGTGTCCCCTGTTTTGACAACTCGGGACAAGATGTCCTCAGATTCACTTCGGGAAAGCCTCCCAGAATATTCCGATTCATCCAATGAAGCGAGCTCGTATCTGACTAATTCTAGGTATAATCTCCTCTTTGTTGCTTCCACTGCTGTTTCACAGACATCCAATAGTTGCAGTTTTGATAGTAAAGTCCGCGTATCTTCTCGCTTCATGTCTGCATCGATAGAGCTGGCGGCCTCTGAATGCCAACGTATTAGTCGAGCGGGAAATAATCCTCCACCTACCGCCGGGTCAGCGAAAGGCAAGGCCACTCCACTTCGTGTTCTTTCACCCGATGCAATCTCTCTATCAGTCTCTTCATCGATTTCTTCATCGATTTCTTGCTTCTTGTCAAGATTCAATTGGTCAAGATGCATGTGGAACCCTGGTGGCAGGGCGTCAAGAGCTATTTTTGGAGCCTGTGAAGAGCGACTTGCTGAACTCGGTGAGTCATTCTTCAATTCATCAGCGAAGATAGCATCAGCTAATTTTGTTGGAGTGGGGTGTGCTCCACGCGGGCTACGACCGTCACTTTCTGCATCCAATCGGCAAAGAAGGTGATCGAGAACATGACCTGGATCGGTCAGAAGACTTGCTGGAAGAGTTGGCCAATGTTTCGGTAGGACAGCCGCGATGGGTTGGCGTTGTCTTAGGGCATCTTCCCAACATTCCAACCAAACTTCAATTTGCTCTTCACGGGAGTGGCATTCTCGATCCAGACGCGCATACCAACCACTGACATTTCCAGACCGCAAGAAGAAGACACCCCTGTAGCGACGGCGCGGGTCACCCCGTTATCAAAGGCTCGGGCGCGGGTGCGCATACGCGCTCGCGCACGCGAGGAGAATCTCACATTTACGCGCGTACCGCGCGGTTTACGCTATTTTTCACCTAGCAACATTTCATCACCAGAGATACCCATAGAGACAATCCTTCGACCTCTTGCCAACCAATGCCATCCCTCAGTTACCCAATCATATAATTCGTCGATTTGTTCGTCGCTAAGACCAGCAGCCTCTGCCATCAGTTCTAAGACTTCGACTTCGTCAGGATGGTATTCTCCATCAGCGGCTGCTAATAGGACACTATCCCTGATAGCCACTAACAAAGTAGCACGTGAAGCGGAAGAGAGCAACTCATCCAGATTCCCCGTTGCTCTCAATTTTTTACGGTTTAATTCTCTGACTTCAGGCTTAAGCAGAGCGCGCCCCATGAAAGCCTCTAGCGCCGCCATTTCTTCTCTCACTAGTGCACCATCAGCATTTGCCAAGATAGTTAGCAAGGATATGTAATCCTCTTTCTCATCAGGCGAGAGGGTATCGATAGCATCGGGTAACATCCCGCTCATGGTGTAACCTCATGTTAGATTAAGGATGTCAAGGCCAGCTTGCATCCAGTCGTAACCAGCCATTACCCAATCGAGTAATTCGTCCACAACACTAGATTCCATTCCTAAGTATTCAGCAATTTCTTCGAGAACAATTTGCTCATCTTCGTCGATGCTACCATCAGCAGCACTCATCATCGCAGCATCCCTTAGAGCTAGTCTACCCGAGACTTCACCAAGTCCGCTAAAGCAGTCCTCCAAAGTGGGTGGATCTTTCAGATAAGCTCTGATTTCTTGTCTCTGACTAGGTGACAACAAAGCAGTCCCCAATCTCTGTTCAAAGATAGCCATCTCATCGATGGTTACTTCCTCATCTACCCTAGTCATGAACGCAAGCAATTTGGCGTAGGCGTACCGTTCTGAACGAGGTAAATCGTGCAGCGTATCAGGGAGCATGTTCATCCGAGTAAGGCTCTCGTCTAACAACCCTACGCAGGGTGATTACTTCAATCATCAAGCGTTTCAACATCAGAATCCTTACCAGTCAATATACCGCGCAGGCGTGCGTTGTCAGTCTGGAGTGCATCGAACAAATCGTAGTTACACCCTAATTCCTTTGCAAGAACTCGAAGAGCATTTGTGTCCTTAGGAAGGCACTTTCCTCCAAATCCACGATTCAAACCGAAGATAGGGTCTAGGTGACTCGGCCCAATTGGTTGAGACTGCTCTGCAGTGATGATTTCGCTGACAGCATACCAATCCTCTCCAAGAGCCTCACATATGTCGTACATCTGGTTAGCGAAGATGACTTTAACCGCGTAGAAGGTGTTCTTAGTGTACTTGACTAACTCTGCTTGAGTGGGTGTTACTTGGAAGCATTGATCTTTCTTGAGAACACCAGCTTCTCTATGTTGTTGAAAAACCCGCTCAGCTAGGTCTTCATGATAGGTTCCACAAACTAAGATGTCTTGATTACCGAAGTCCTCTAGGTGTCTACGTTCAACAAGGAATTCAGGAGAGTATGCAATTTTCAGGTTAGGATATTCTTCGTGATATCTCTGTGTTGTACCAGGTACCACAGTACTCTTGATGACTACAGAGAATCCATCAGGTAGTTCGTTGAGTATTGCTTCCACTATACTAGTGTCACAAGACCCATCCGTCTCACTCATCGGTGTTGGAACCGCGATGTATGCCATATCGACATTATCAGTGACATCTGATAATTGAGTTCCTCTTACAGGATCGTGGATGAACAATTCATGAGCTTCTGCAAACCAATGTTCGATCGCGCCGCCAACGATACCTGCACCGATGATTCCGACCTTCATAGAATCGCGCACTTTGCCCTCCATGAAAAGACTGCCCACCGCATTTTAAACAATATAATCGGGCGAAGGGTTAGTCTACTGAATAGCCCCGCCTCGTTAGGAGGGGCGCTCTATGGTTTCTGGAAGAGCAAATCAGAAGCGCATTGCACGCCTTGAAAGAAGAATAGATCGCTTAGAAAAATCAGTTTCAATTCGCTTAGGGTCACATATTGTCAAAGCGATGCGTTATCCATGGCGTGCACCTTTCCTGATTGTTACACTACCTTGGTTAATGATTCGATGTGGATTAGAAATGCTTGGTAAAGTCCCCTCTCCTTCATCGGCCAAAAAAGTCGGCAATACCCCAAACAATGAACCAGTGAATAATACTGTGATTATGTTTCCAACCAACGGTGTTGGTTTTGGTCATTTCACGAGAATGTTGGCATTGGCAAAGAGAATGAAAAATCGAGACCCCGATTTGGAAGTAATATTCTTCACAACAATGCCCACATTGCATTTACTGAAACCATATGGAATACCCTGTCACCACATTTCCGGACCTAAGAATTTCAAGAATCTAGAATCTTCAGATTGGAATGCTCTAGTGGAAGAAGAATTGACAATTTGTTTTGAAACACATAAACCAAAGATGTTCATTTTTGATGGTGCATTCCCCTATCGCGGAATGCTCCG
>CAXFCF010000170.1:0-3397 GCA_964000875.1 uncultured Candidatus Poseidoniales archaeon | reverse complement strand
GTAGTAGGTCGATGATTGGAAGATTGGGGTGTTTACCGCTCCCTCCACATGTTTCGTTCCAGAATGGATTGCCTTAGTTGCGAAGCGCTTGTCGGAGTCCCCGTCGCCCATGAGTCCCCTAGGCACATATCTGACTTCAACGATACGCCGAAAAATATTCTGAACTGTCGGAAATTATAGGCATCTATCGCTAATTCACCGACTATTTGACGGAATCTTCAAAATAAATGCGTCGATTAGCAATATTGATGTTGTTAGATCTATTGGACGAGAAAGACGCGTCAATCGTGAGACTACTGAGAGAAGATGCAAGAGCAAGCACGAGTAGTCTCGCCGAACGACTTGGACTTCCCAGAGTTACTGTGCACGACCGAATAAAAAGGCTGCAAGACAGGGGAGTGATCGACCGCTTCACCGTCCAACTTTCTCGTGAGGAATTGGGATTCCCACTCCATGGTTTCATCCTAGCCAACGCAGTATCGGATGCGGGTAGAGTGGATCGTAGAAAGGTAGCGAGTGACTTGTGCAAGTTGCCGTTCGTGGTAGGAGTCAACATCATCACCGGACAGTGGGACTTCCTCATCGAGGTGATAGCAACCGAGATGGACTCTTTGGGAGACAGTATACTCGATCAGTTTTCGGGAATAGAAGGCATTGGGCAGACACAGACTATGATATCGTTCTACGAATTCCATGGTGCGGCACGCACGAATTGAGGCGCAGAAGTTAGAAAGCAAGCCTGAGCCGTTGTAGAATTGGGTGTAAGTATGCAGATTCTCAAACGCCACGACCTCACTCTCAAACTGAGGGTGCAGCACGAAGATGACCTTTGGGTCCTCTCTCAACTCGTCAAAGGCGACAAGAGTGTCGGTATGGTCTCTCACCGTAGAGATTCCACGACTGGTACCCAAGAGGGTGGACGAGCCAAATCTGCCGAACGAAAGCCGATGTGGATTGTTATCGATGTGGAGGATAGTGAGTTCCAACTGTTCAGCGATCATCTGAGGATACATGGAGTCATCTGTGAAGCCCCCGTTGACAAAGGATCGCACCACACACATTCTGTAAGTGTCGGAGATAAAATCGAATTGACCTCTGGTTCAGAGTGGTCATCAGCCGATGAAAAGTTGTTGTCAGAGGCTGTCAAGGAAGGAGGACGAGCAAAGGTTGGCATCGTCGTTGTCGAGAATGACGAAATTCTCCTCTTTCAAATCGCATCTCATGGGATGCGGGACTTAGCCACATTCACACTACGAGGAGGTGGGAAGCGAGAGGGCGACCCCACCAAGGTGAGGGATGGGTTCTTTGCATCAGCTGCGAGCCAGAGTGTCAATCTGCTTGGCAAGGAGACACCGATTGTAATCTGTGGCCCAGGGATGGCTCGCGTAACCTTTGGCAAGATGCTTGCCAAGGAGGGGCTCAATCAGCAGACCATCAACATAGCCACAAATATAGGTGGTCGATCGGCTGCAAACGAGGTGTTGACTGGAGGCTTAGCTGCTGAAATACTCGGAGATACTGCGATTGCAAAGCACAGTGAGTTCATTGACGAAGCAATGCGAAGGATGGCCACTGATGGTGCGGTAGCCTATGGGCCAGATGCCATCCGAACCGCCTTCAAAGAGTCGGCGATCGAGACTTTGATCATCAACTCGGAACTTCTGAGAGACGAGGAAGCCATGGTTGGAGACGAGAATTGGTTAGCATTCTGTGACAAACTCGATCAAACCTCATCGAACCTAGTCCAGACCTCTTCGGAACACGACGCTGGTAAGCAACTAGATGGACTCGGTGGAGCGATAGCACTTCTACGCTGGAAGATCGAATAATCACCAGAAGGCAGCAGGGTTGTTCCACTCCTCAGCCTCGTTATACCATGTGTAGACCGGATCCCTCCAACCTATTGGCATCGCACTCTCGTGGCCATGGTCAGCGGCAAACTCGTCGTAATTATCCAAAGCGAATTCATTGAAGTTTGTCTGCCTAGCGTAATCATCCATAGAGTAGCCAGCATCGAACTCCCCGAAACTCTGGTCATACTCTCGCCCTGTGATTCCTTGCATCACTGGATGGGTGCCCTCCGGCTGAGGAGCCACTTCTAAGTAGGCAGTGTCAGGGTTGTCAGCATAGCTGACTATCTTCTCGATGAATTCGATTCCACGTGATGTAGGTAAGACTGGTTCAAGACCGGTTGCGAGCGCCTGTGTGGGAGACGCCTCGCCTTTCGAGACTTTGATGATAATGCCAAGGACGAAGATGATGGCACCGGGAATCATCAGCCACCAAAGGTAGTCCATAGCCTCTAACCAAATAGGAGCCATGATCAGCAAGAAGCCAATGACCATCAGCGAGTTAGGTCCATCTCTCTCATCGGCCACGGATTCCGCTGGTAAGTGATGCACCTTTGAGGTTCCGCCTTCACAATGATAACTGAAGGCTTGCCAAGAGGATATATGTCGCCAACTCCGACTGTCACCTGTTTCGGTGAAGCGATGCTCAGGCACGCATTGACATCGGAGGAGAGATTAGCGGTCACACCAGGAGGGGCGGAGTACAATGTCGCCTGTTCACTAGCTGCCCTAGGTATCGACGCGAAATGGGTAAGCGCCCTACCGCTATTAGACGAGGCGGAATTAATCACATCACCTGCCGATGTCGCTGGAGTCAGACTCTCACTGATTCGCACAGGCGAGAAGTTGGGGACATATCTCGTACTGGCGGAAGAGGGTCGGGTTGAGTATGACCGTAAGGATTCCTCATTTGCTGGAATAGAGGCTGGTTCATTCGACTGGAAGGCGGAGTTATCTGGCTCCCGCTGGCTTGTACTCAGTGGCATCACGCCCCTTCTAGGCGATGGCCCGATGGCGAACTGGGGGGCGGCAATGACCTTTGCAGAGTTGGAGGGGACTCTAATAGCCCTCGATCTGAATCATCGGCCGGCACTATCTGACTTCGACGAGCTGTGGAGCATCGTCGAACCACGATTGAGACAAGTACACCTTCTCGTACTATCAACGAATGATCTCGAAAGGCTCGCTGGCGAGGCAAGCGAGGAATCACTGCGAACTTTGCGTTCGAAGTGGAACCTGCCCTTCCTCGCGTGCACATGGAAGGAAGGATATGATGGCTGTCAACGACGTTGGAGTGCTATCGCCTCCAGCACAGGCTTTGCCTCCACTTCCTCCAAACCGACCATACACGACCCGAAGGATCCTCTCGGAGGAGGGGACGCGTGGTTGGCAGGAGTCTTAGCTGGTCTTGTGAGAGGGGAGATGCTAGAGCAATGTTGTAGACAAGGCGATCTCGTTGCAGCACTCGTGCAGGAAAGCTTCGGTGACTTAGGCGAAATAGACTTGAATAAGTTGAGTGCACTCTCTACCATCGAAGGTGAAGTTGA
>CAXFCF010000169.1:0-3400 GCA_964000875.1 uncultured Candidatus Poseidoniales archaeon | reverse complement strand
GAGTCTACGGACGATGGCGGCGCCAATCCTGCGAGCGCCCCCCGTAACTAGTGCAAGACCCATTGATGGCAATCGAGAGGCACTTCTGTCTTGAGGGTTGCCAAGCGCAAATAGAACTGTCAACTGCCAACGACTTGGTAGTCATCACTGAGTGGAGTAGCTCCCGTCTCGACCCTGAATATCTTCCCGTCAACAAATTGATAGAAGGTCAGAACCGCTTCGGAGGTAGACCCATTGGAGAAGTGCGCTATGCAGTGATCGACACCTATCTCATCATTCTCATACAGGATTCTCTCATTCTCGATACTAACCATATCGGAACCTGCGATTCCTATCATTTCCTGCTTACCAAAGGTCGAGCCCCCTACATGAGGTATGAATTGGCAATCGTCGTGCAGTATCTCTTCCAACGATTCGCTATCTCCTGACATGAAAGCATCGTGGTATGCCCTAAGTATACTCATGGAACAAGGGCAGAGTCAGTATCTTATCTTCTTATCCACTAATCAGTCGCGACCTTCTGCCTTGACTGCACTCCAGTCATCTAGGAAGCTCTTGATGCCCACATCAGTCAAGTCGTGGTTTACCAGATCCTTGAACACCTTGTATGGGATGGTCGCGGCGTGTGCCCCTAGGCGCGCTGATGCTTCTACATGCTCAACGGAACGAATCGATGCTGCAAGCACCTTGCAGGTCAGATTATGATCGTGTGACCATGCTTGCATTATCTCTGCAATCAATTGCATACCATCTCCCCCCAAATCATCGAGCCTGCCTATGAAAGGTGAGACATAGGCGGCGCCCGCCTTTGCTGCCAGAAGGGCTTGTGAGACGCTGAACACGAGGGTCATGTTGACATCAATATCTTCACTTGCGAGAATGTTGGTCGCGGCCAGTCCTTCAGGAGTGCATGGAACCTTAATGATCACATTATCTGGGAGAGAAGACTTGAGTTCTCTACCCTCAGAAACCATACCCTCTGTATCAAGTGCGGTTACCTCTGCACTGATAGGACCTGAACAGAGTTCAGCTATCCTCTGAATCGTCTCTCGAAAATCACCACCAGACCTGCGAATTAAGGTAGGATTAGTGGTCACTCCATCCAGTACTCCCCATGAGGCAATCTCTTCGACTTCGGCGATGACCGCGGAGTCCAGAATCAACTCCATGAAGCAATCCGCTGCCGTAATCGTAGGTGAATCTTACTGTTAAACTGCAGAAGTGGTGAATCGAACCATTAACAGAAGAGGGAAACCCCCGATGGTTCGGTGAGCACTATGGACGGGGAGCGACTACCCATTCTCGAACCGGAAGAAGTCTCACAAGGAGGATGCGGGGGCGCAGCCAGAATGACTCCTCTGGAGCGTCGAAAGGCTGAGCGAAAGCGGTTGCCTGCGTGGTTTAGAACAACCCTCCCAACCGGTGACTCCCAGACACGGTTCAACTCAACGAAGTCAAATGTGCACGAGCATGGGCTACACACTGTCTGCGAAGAGGCCAGATGCCCCAATGTCCACGATTGCTGGGGCAGAGGTACAGCGACCTTCATGATTGCCGGACAAGAATGCACGCGCGCTTGTAGGTTCTGCGCTGTGGGGACAATCAAGCAACCACCCCCGCTTGACCCTGAAGAGCCAGCCGGCCTCGCCAAAGCCGTCCAACTCATGGGTGTCAGCCACGCAGTAATCACCGTAGTCAATCGAGACGACCTTGAGGATGGCGGCGCATCGCATTACAGAGCTTGTTTGGAAGCGGTTTCGGAAAACTCGCCCGAGGTCACCCTCGAACTACTATGCTCCGATCTTGATGGAAACTTGGAGGCACTAGCATCGCTACTCGATGGGCTTGAGTTGTCGGTCTTCGCTCACAATGTTGAGTGCGTGCCACGGCTCGACAATATCGTGCGCGACTCACGTGCTTCTTTCAAACAGTCACTAGATATTCTCAGGGAAGCAAAGCGACTGCGTCCTGACATCGCTACTAAGAGCAGCCTCATGGTAGGATTGGGAGAAAGTGACGAAGAGTTGATGGCAGCCCTCGCCGACCTCAGAGAGGCTGGAGTCGACATGATTACCCTCGGCCAATATCTACAGCCTTCATCGAGGCATTTGCAGATTGACAGGTTCCCTACTCCCGAACAGTTCGCATCTTACGACGCCGAAGCGCGGAAACTCGGGTTCCAAGCCGTCGCCAGTGGTCCTCTCGTACGCTCCTCCTACCGTGCAGGCCTCCTTCTGGAAGAAGCGCTCGGGGGGACTCCCGTGGTTACCTTGAGTGCAAATGGCTCAGCGGTCAGCCACCTCCAACCCAGTACGCTTGGCGACGAGGCGCGATGACAATACTGATAGTCGGCATTACATGAGGTGAACACATGTCGGGTGAGAAGGTGAGTGCGACCGACACTCCCTATGTGGTTCCTACCGCTCCCTTCCGACCAGGTGACACTGCCAAGTTTGACCCATGGTCCTATGGACCAGAAGATTTGCCTGTACTAGACCCAGCAACTTGCACGACAGAGGAATCGATGCCACATGCATACGGCCTCGTTAGGGTATTGGACGACGATGGAAATGCCTTAGGCGAATGGATTCCAGACCTCTCTGTTGACGATCTCAAACTTGGATTGGAACATATGTGCAGACTCAGAGTCTTCGACGACCGTATGATGAAGATGCAAAGAACCGGTAAACTCAGTTTCTACATGCGATCCTACGGCGAAGAAGCGGTAGCCGTCGCACAAGTGATGGCTCTCGATGACAGCGATTGGGTGTTCCCTACCTATCGTCAACCTGGTGCTCAGTTCGTACGCGGCAGGGACATGGTAAGCATGATTTGCCACTGTATCGGCAACATCGAGGATAATGTCAAGGGACGACAAATGCCAGTCCATTACACCTACAAGGATGGCTACTTCATCTCCATCTCTAGTCCTGTGGGCACGCAGTTCTCCCAAGCAGTAGGAGTAGCAATGGCCAGTGCCTACAAGGGAGATGACCAAGCAACAATCACTTGGATTGGTGATGGCGCCAGCGCCGAGGGTGACTACCACTACGCACTGAACTTCGCCAGCGTATTCAAGCCGCCTGTAATACTCAATGTAGTCAACAATCAATGGGCGATCTCAACACATCGCAACATCGCAACAGGTGGCCAAAACTTCGCTGCTCGCGGCCTAGCATACGACATACCGTGCATCCGCGTGGATGGCAACGATTTCTTGGCACTCTACTCGGTAACCAAATGGGCACGAGAAAGAGCCCGTGCTGGTGCAGGAGCAACTCACATCGAAGTGCTGACATACCGCTCCGGTGCCCACAGCAGCAGCGA
Organism: uncultured Candidatus Poseidoniales archaeon; assembly: GCA_964000875.1. Taxonomy (GTDB): domain Archaea; phylum Thermoplasmatota; class Poseidoniia; order Poseidoniales; family Thalassarchaeaceae; genus MGIIb-Q1. The sequence goes on along the minus strand of CAXFCF010000169.1, from coordinate 73 downwards.
CGATCCCAGCCGTTATCGCCCGGGTGACGAGCATGAGTGCTGGCCTGGCGGAGATCCAGTAGAACGACTCAAG
>CAXFCF010000168.1:0-3402 GCA_964000875.1 uncultured Candidatus Poseidoniales archaeon | reverse complement strand
AACTGCAACGGTTATAGCACCGACAGCGCACCTGAGGCTCAGTTGGCCGTTTACGGTCAACAGGATGGGATGCGTATGACAGAGGAGAGAGAGCCGGCCGTTAAGCGACATAAGAGAGTGAGTCCACTAGCAAGAGCAAATCGTGAGGCGTTCAAGGCTGCACGTCGCCGAGCTGAAAAGACTGAGATGAAGATTGAGCAGAGTAGGCAATTACGTCAGAGGTTCGACAACATCCAGGAGCGAGCTGTTGAGAATCAGGTTGAGCAGGGGCCACTTGTTCCCGTTGAGCCACAGATGGAGATAGAGGATGATGGTTGGGTTTACCAGACCGTTGACGAGGATACTCTGAAGGAACTCAGTCATCGAGTTGTCCTTCACACTGACACGGGTGCGCGCAAGATACTCTTTGAGACCCGTAACCTTGAGGAAGCGATGGATTGCGCGGCTAGAATAGTAGAATTCTCGGATGATTGCGTTTTGGTTGAAACCATCGACCCTTGAGTTGTTTGAGGGATTCGTCGCGTTGATATAGGCGAGGCAGGTCGGGCGGAACGCATGGCAGTCAAGAAAGACAAGAAGTCCAAGGGGCCGAACATCCAGCAGGCGGCTGGTCTTATTCGGTACTTCGATGAGGAGTCCGAGGATGCCATTCAGATTAGCAAGGGAATGATTTACACCGCTTGCATCGTTTTCTCAATCGCTATTTATCTGGCGAATCAACCAACCCAATGGGATAATGTTTGGACTTGGGCTTGGTCTAACCTCTTCGGATGATCACTCCTCTTCGGAGTTGGTTAAATCGACGAACGGCATGTTGTCAACATCTTGTTCTTCAGAATCCAGTAAATCCTCTGCAGATACGCTTCCAGTTTCTTCGGTGTGAGGCATCACTTCTACTGTATCCACATCTTCTGGAAGTTGCTCGTGAACTAACACCTTCTCTTTGAGGAACTCATCCTCTACCTCTAGTGATTCTTCGAGCAACAGATCGTCTGCTTCTTGGAATGGAGTCCGTGATACTTCGGTGGTAGGGTCAGCCTCGATGAGCGCCGCTTCTGCGCGTGCAATCGCTCTCTCGACACCCGCTGCGTTCTGGTCGTGAAGTGCTTCCTTAGCAGCCTCTAGATGGCTACGCGCCAAATCTGTATTTTTCGTAGCCTCTTCTCGTTCCCACTTCTCAAAGTCACCCTCTTCAAACCCATCAAATCTATCTTCGAGTTCGTCGATTTTATGACTATACGAGGCAATCTGTTCCGACATTTCCTCCTTGGCGTACGATAGAAGTTCATCCCAAGCGAGACGATGTTCTTCCTCACTCGCCGTGGTGATGCGACGCCACATGAATCCAAGGAATGGTTCCCATGGATTTCTTCCAAGTGTTGCTACCAAATCGAAGGCGAGCCGTGCTCTTCTCTCCAATGGTCCATCGATGACAATTTTATTCAGGTAGCAGACATTGAAGAATCCTAGCCCCCAATATCTTTGGCTGTGGATTTCTATTTTTAGAACGGTGTCAGCCACGGTCATATGCCAATGTTGGTTGTCGAAACCCTGAGCGTCCTTCATCGATGGTGGTTCGTGTGCCCCAACACAACGCAGCAAAGCGTCGGTCACATCACCGACGAAAACACTGAATTGCTTTCCAGGCCAGTTGATGTGACGTAGCCTTCCATCACCGTCGACACCCATCATTGGTTGACCCTTGCGAACTTGGCACCAGAGGATGGATCGATTAGGATCCACTCCGACAACTGCAGCCTCTTCCATTTGGTCACCTCGGCCATGGGTAAATCGCTTCGGGCATGATACTTACTCAGATTAGTGCGGGCAGGTTTCTCTATGCTGCGTCTTTACCGTATCTCCGACTTGTATCTCAAATGGAGTATCGCAATGCTGAATAAACTGTAGAGGGGTTCGCACCTTGATGGCGAAGAAGGGTTCGAAGCGCTCAGCGGCCGCCAAGAAGGCGGCTGCGACAAGAAAGAAGAATGCTGAGTCCAAGGCAAAAGCGGAAGCAGCTGCTAAGCGAAAGAGAGCAGCAGCAGCGAAAAAGGCAGCAGCGACTAGAAAGGCAAAAGCAGAGGCTAAGGCAGAGGCAGCTGCTGCTAAGAAGCGGGCTGCTGCAGCCAAGAAGGCGGCAGCCACACGCGCTCGTAAGAAGGCCGAAGCTGAAGCGGCAGCTGCTGCTGAAGCTGCTTCTAAGAAGAAGGCTGCAGCTGCGAAGAAGGCTGCAGCAACTCGGAAGCGCAAGGCTGAGGAGAAGGCTGCTGCAGAGGCTGCAGCTAAGCGCAAGGCCACTGCTAAGAAGGCTGCCGAGACTCGTGCTCGAAAGAAGGCAGAGAAGGCTGCCGCAGCCGCTGCTGCTGAAGCAGATGCTGCAGCTCGAGTCCCCGTTAAGGCTGGCTTGATTAGATCCAAGGTACAGGCTGACAGTAAGGTATCGACTAAGTTGAGGAAGAAGGCAGCCACATCGACTGCCGCTAGCCATGTCGATGCGCGTGCTGACATGGCTAAGGTGTATGATAAAGCAGTCAAGAAATCCCGTGGTGCGGCCAGCACCTCTGAAAAGAGGAAGAAGGAATTCTACAATCGCTGGCTCAAAGGTGCCTCACCAAGCACTGTTGAGGAGTTTGGCTGGGTCAGAGAGTTCCTTACCCGATGAACAGTAGATTCATCGTCCAACCTCTTGCTTGATGCAACATGCCGAGGAGGAAGTACGGCCGTCTTAGGAAGTCGGTCGAGTTACCTCCTAAGGACAACTGCTCTCGTTGCAGATCGGGTAAGTTTTGCCCAATACCTGGACATGAAGGTCAAGAGAGACAACCTGAACGAGAGTGGAAGGGTCCCTCGGATATTTCCAAGCGTGCTAACAAGAAGAACAAATGAACTTCAGTAGTCATCACCGAAAAGGTCGGTTTCCTGAGCTCGTCGGTAGACCTCCCTAAGGGTCTGGTCGGTGATTTCGAGATAGACCCTCGTAGTACCAATGTTGGAGTGCCCCATCAGACGTTGGATACTCACCAAATCCGCTCCCCTTTCGAGAAGTCCGGTAGCAAAGTTGTGACGCAATGTATGGGGAGATAGCCTGCTTCGAGGGATACCCGCAGCATTAGCCAACGAATCCATCATTTTCTGGACATTTCGAGTGGTCATTCTTCCACCTCTTCCATTGACGAAGAATGCCTCCTCTTCCTTGTCACATCGAATTGCTCTGGTTCTGAGCCACTTCTGCATGGAATCCCTTCCTCGCTCTGTGAACAGGACTCTTCTGTCCTTATCTCCTTTACCTGACCAAATCTGAGCTGATAGATCCTTCATATCGACATCAGATAGATTGAGGTTGCACAACTCGCTTACTCTCATTCCAGTCTCTAGTAAAATGGTGACGATTACCTCGGCGAG
>CAXFCF010000167.1:0-3408 GCA_964000875.1 uncultured Candidatus Poseidoniales archaeon | reverse complement strand
TGTTTGAACTCGATTGCCAGAGTTTCATGGAACTCTTGGGGGAAGTATCGAAGTTCGTTAGTTACAGCTAGTGACTCCTCCTGCTTGTTTAGAATTGCCTTTCTCGTTGGTGCATGGTCTACGCTATGGTCGATTCCGGGGTGGTCTGGCAATGATTCGGGAATGCCTCTGGATAGAATACTCAAATTGGCCATCATTGGTACCCCCGGACAACTCGACAAGTGCCTCGACTTCAGTATTTGCTATAATCTACAGTTTACTGATGACCACTTGCTCCAGATCATCTAGTAGGGGAGTTGCCTCACTTCTTATTGAGTCAATTTCGGAGGACAACTCCTCCTTGATTTGTTGTGAAACACTGTAGAGGTTAATCTCTACATTCCACAGTGCTCCTTTGATGGCAGTTTGGCAGAGGAGTCCAGCAACACCTACATCGGTTATGGCATTGCTATTCCCTGTCCTGGCCAATGCAGGTAAGGTTCGCAGCAGATCCAGGGCAATTTTAGCAGTCTTGAGAGGTACTCTAGCAGCCACCTCAGAAGCATCTTCGATAGCCTGCTTCCTCGTTTTCTTCTGCTCATCGTCTTCTTTTGGTAGGCGATATGCAGCCATTACTTCATCGAACGCAGTAGAGTCTTGATCTGCTAGGTCTAGTGCGTTTGCATAGACTATATCAGACATGGAAATGGCATCCTCAGCGGAATTCCAGCCATCCTGCCACTTCTCTTTACCCAAAGTGAGGTTGGAAACCATCTTGGCCAATGATGCAGCCTGTGCGGCCGCTATCGCAGCTACACTTCCACCACCTGGAGTGGGTTTGTCACTTGCGACCTTTTCACAGAAAGTGGAGATATCGTCGTCTCTGAATGATTCCATTTCACTCACCTGCCGCCCGTTCGATGATTCTTGCTTCTGGATCGAATTCGTCCAATACATCCAATTTGAGTTCTCTGATAGCTGTGGTGACTGGATCAGAGGAATTGGGGTCGTAACTTAGGCCTGCTTCAACAAGTGCAGCTTCAGGAATCAAACCAACAAGTTCACCCGCTGTGACTTTGAGAGAAAGTTCGTTCGCAAGTCTAGAAATCTCTTCTGTTACTTCGTATAGACCTGTAGACTGGAAGTCTAGAAGGTTCATTGACACTTGAGCTGTATCTTCGTCGTACATCCACCCAGCCGCTTGGAGAGATTGGAATTTACCGGGCTTTCGCATCGGCTTTCCATCCTCGTCAACTATCTTGTTTCCATCTTTGTCTTTCAGCAGTACTCCACTAGTCCTAATCGCACCAGCAATCTTGTTGGCAGGTGATTTATCAGCAGTCGAGAGATTGACATTATATGCAATTAGAACGGGACGCGCACCAGATGCTGTGACTCCTGATTTTGGGTTGAATTTGGAAGGCCCATAATCCGGTGCATTGGAGGGGTTCTCCAACTTATCCTCGAGTGCCTCGTACTCTCCCCTTCTGATGTCGGGAAGTCGTACTCTTTCGGGTTTTTTCGCCGCTTTCGCGTAGAGATAGACCCCAAGATCTAGTTCAGCCGCCGCTCTCTTTGCATACTCCTCAGCGAGAGATACACAATCATCCATAGTAACACCACGAATTGGGATAAATGGGACGACATCAATCGCACCCATTCTCGCATGCTCCCCTGAATGGTTTGACATGTCTATCGATTCCATTGCGACCTTGGTTCCGGCCAAGGCGGCTTCTACGATGGAACTCGATGGACCCACTATGGTGACTACAGTTCGGTTGAAATCAGCACCCATGTCGACATCTAGTAGTCTAATACCTTCAATTTCAGTCATAACTGAAGTAATCGAATCGATTATTTCCTTGTCTCTACCTTCTGAGAAGTTCGGTACACACTCGACGAGATCTGTCGTCATGGTTCCTGCCCAATGACTAGGCGTTTGAAGTTAAGTAAAGGGTGAACTCTCATTGCCAGAGATCCTTAGGTGCCTTAGATCCACCATTAATTCGCTTCTCTTTAATGGTCGAAAGAGCTGTTTTGAACTCCTTTGGTCCGACGCTCTTCTTTCCTGATCTGATGCCGCACATACCTGCTTCCACCACTAGAGCCTTCAGTTCTGCACCAGAGAAACCTTCTGTTTGCTCTGCAATTTTGGAAACCTCTACTCCCTTACCTGTGGGCATGTTACCCATGTGTAGCGAAAGAATCGCGGTTCTTCCCTCTAGGTTCGGTAATGGAATCTCTATTATTCGATCGAATCTCCCTGGGCGAAGAAGTGCTTCATCCAATATGTCGGGGCGGTTGGTAGCGGCAATCAACTTGACATCCGAGAGGAAGTCGAATCCATCCAGTTCAGCGAGTAGTTGCATCAAGGTTCTCTGAACCTCTCTGTCCCCACTGGTGGCGGAGTCCAACCTCTTTGCTCCGATTGCGTCTATCTCATCGATGAACACTATTGCAGGGGCACGCTCTCGAGCTAGATCGAACAACTCCCTAACCATTCTCCCTCCCTCGCCAATGTATTTCTGGGCGAGCTCACTTGCGACTAAACGAATGAATGAGCAATCAGTGCTGTTAGCCACTGCCTTGGCCAGCATTGTCTTACCACATCCAGGTGGCCCCACTAGAAGAACGCCCTTTGGTGGTTCGATACCAAAGCGTTCAAACTGTTCTGGTTTAGTTAGGGGCAGTTCAATGGACTCTTTGATTAGTTTGATTTGATCCTCTACTCCACCTAGATCTGAGAAACTTGTAATCGGCTTCTCGTCGACTTCTGCACCCATTACAAGAGGATCCCAAGCATCGTTGAGAATCTCTACTATGGCCAATGTGTCTTGGTTAAGGGCAACTCTGGTTCCGGGTTTTAGGCGGTTTTGCCCTAGTGATTGATTGAAAGACACAAGGAAGACAGTGCCGTTGCTTGAACGCACAACTGCCCGCTCTTCGTCAAGTATATCCTGAACATTTCCAATGACATGAGGTGGCATGCGAAGTAGGCGAACCTCTTCTTCAAGCCGATTCACCTTCTTTTTCTGCTGACTTATTTTGTTCTCAAGAGCTAACCTTTCGGTGACTAATTGGTTCGCTTTAAGCAGGAGTTCTTCATAATCAGATTCCAAGTCAGACAGAGTCTTCTCAGCTATTGAGCCAATCTTGTGCGTTGGCAGGTTGTCTCCTCCCGACAACGAGTCTGAATCACTACTCATTCATCCCTCTCCTATGCCGAGGGCTCAGCCGGAGGGATATGAAGGTATCACGGAGAACCTCGCTTCAGCACGCTGTACAGGATGTCCCATCAACAAGAGAAATAAGACCTCACCCCTGACAACGTTGTATGGCTAGTTGCGAGTTGTGTGGTGCCGACAATGTCGCAACCCGTAGAGTACCCCTGCATGGCGCATTCGTTGAAGGATGTCGCAAGTGTCAAGA
>CAXFCF010000166.1:0-3412 GCA_964000875.1 uncultured Candidatus Poseidoniales archaeon | reverse complement strand
TGACTCGAGCATTACTAATTCTAATTCTTCAAGCATTGACTCCAACGCTTCTCCACCTTTGATTACCCTTCCACCTGTAGATACAACACCCCCGCCAAGGTCTATCTTCAGAGACTTGCCTGTGTCTGTTTTGATTTCTCTCTCGCCTTGAGAGCCACGTGGAGTGTGTTTGACCTCTACAAGTTTCCTACCTGTGGTAGAACGCATGATGTGGAGATCAACTTTGGAACCATCAGGACGAACTTCTTGATCTACATCGACTCCTTTCTTCTTGAGTCGTTTCCTTTCTTTAGCAGCAGCCTTTGCCTCCCTCTGCAACCGCTTGCGCTCTCTCTTTTCGAGAGTGGGATCTAATGGTTCAACAATCGGTTCATCATCCCAATCTTCCCAGTCATCTTCATCTTGTGACTCTGATAATTGGTCTATTTCATCAATGTCGTCCCAATCATCTTCAACTGGTAATTCTACTAGTGATTTTGACTCATTTTTGGATCTCTGTGCTTCGTGAACTTGCTTGGCTTCGAGGGCTTTCTGTGCTTCTGGACTCTCCTCATCGGCCACTAAATCTTCGAGGTTTGTATCTTCGGCAACCTCCTTGACACGCTTGCGAAATCTGTCAAAGAAGCCCATTATTTCACCTCAATCGTCTAATGTTAGTTCCCCGCCAATACTACGTCTCCTGCGCTTAGTTGGTTTCCTATCGTCGTCTTCGGATTCGGTTTCAGTGGGTTCTTCTGGTAGTTCTCCTTCAAGTGCTTCAGCTCCTGATGTGAACTCAGAAGCGAGTTGTTTCACTTTCTCCTCGGTCGAAGTGAATTCTTTACTCAGGGTGGAAATAAGTTTGTCAATCTCATCGAGGCGTTTAGACATAATTCCAATCGCATCAGAAAGTTCTCTTTCTGCTTGAATACCACTACCTATGTCGACAACAACTCCGGGATTATCGGGTAATTTGACAGGTAATTGTACGCCAGCGCCGAGGGGAACCATGGTTCTGCCTCTTTCTTCATTATCCAATGACTCAAGAGCGGAAATTACCTCTCTGTGCTCCTCAGCACCTGATTCCAGACGTTGAATCTGCTCGCCAAGAGCGTTTAGTTGGCTCCTATTCAGCTCAACTAGCCTAGCAAGGCGTTGGAGATCTACGGCGTCCGACATGGTGATTCCCACTCGTTCCGGGATGCCGCACCGTCATGAAGCCGTCGCAAACCGCATTCATTCGATCTTTGTGATTGATGTGTATTTTCTGTGACATACAGCCGTGACCATCATGACTCTGTTCGACTTCCGACGGAATGATGGTACCTCTTCCACGATGGTCACGCGCTCTGAGAAATCGGTGGATAGAGGAGGATGACAATGTTTGGTTACGTTCCTTGGATGGTTTCGAAAATTTGTATGGAGCGGCGTTGGTGTGGGCGATTGATGCACCTGGTCGAATCTGTGTGATGGGAGAGCATTCTGACTATGTTCCATATCTTTCCCCGCGTATCATCACCTTCGCATCAGCGGAACAGCGAATGCGAGCTTTGGTTTCTCCGCGAGAGGATGGTGTAATCCGAATCTCTAGTTCTTTGGATGGGTGTGAATCTGTTGAATTCTCTGTCAGTGATGTACACATAGATGGTGATTGGTTAGATGAGTTAAACTGTCGTGAAAAACCAAAGGCGCACTGGTCTAATTATGTCAGGGGGGCTGTCGCCCATACAGTAGGTTTGAGTAATGTAGAATATGGATTTGATATGTATGTTGATTCGGACATACCTCCTGCTTCTGGCACATCTTCATCTTCCGCTCTTACTATGTGCGCATTAATGGCAATTAACCTCTCTAATGGGAGGAGTTGGACGAAGAAAACTATCTCGATTGAAGGGGGGCGTTCAGAGTGGTTTGGAGGAATGAGGGGTGGGATGATGGATCACGCCACTATGGCTTACGCAGAGGAAGGTAATTTGCTCCAATTGGATTTCAAACCGTTCAGAGTAACACAGTTGAAATTAGGTGAGGGATCATTTGAATGGTATACTGTATTCACCCGCCCTGCTGACAAAGGAAGGGAAGCGATGCATTCGTTCAACCAGTTGTCTTCCGTTCAACATGAAATTGGGCTGTTGTTGGAAAATATGGATGAGGGGGGTTTGGAATGGGAAGGCCTCGCTGAAAAACTACCTGAAACGATGAGTGTTCCTGGGTATGGAATTGTTAGAATTCGGGATCGTTATAGGTTTGTGAGGAGGGAGCAAGAGCGTTCTTTCTCTCTTCCCGAATATATTCAAAATGGTGACTTCAAAATAATTGGTGAAGCTATGAATAACACCTGGGATGACACGCGTAATCTATTGGGAACGCATACTGATGAGATAGATGAAATCTCAGACGAACTTAGGGAGATGGATGAAATCTTAGGTGTGAAAGTAATGGGTGCTGGATTCGGTGGTAACTTACTCGTGCTAGCAAGAGAAGGTTCGGAATTAGGTGATAAGGGAATTTATCATTCACCTGGTGGGGGTATGGATGTATTCGATTTTGAGGATAGCTTTGCCCCTAGTATCAAGGCTGCTGCCGTGATACTCTGTGGGGGTAAAGGAAGTAGGATGGTAAAACAAGGCGTAGATATTCACAAACCTCTGATGGAAATAGATGGTGTGCCTGCCTTACTTCGAGTTTTAACTCAACTTTCAGTGTGTGGAGTGGAGTTCGATACAACTGTAGTGGTTGTGCCCCCACAAAGGAAAGAAGAATATGAAATGATATTGGATGGTTGGAACTGTCAAGTGGTCGTACAAACAAAAGCACTGGGAACTGGAGATGCTGTCTATTGTGCACTACCGTATATCGGTGATGATATTGATGCGGTGTATGTCTCATTTGGAACACAGCCACTAGTTAGAGATCAGACAATTGTAGAATCGCTGAACTATATGTTGGATAGGGGGCTGGGGTTTGTACTTCCTACAACAATAACAAACGAACCATATGCTCCTCTTGTAAGAGATTCTAGTGGTGCTGTATCAGACTCTGTAGAAACTCATCTAGAAGGTGCAGAAAAACCAGATGTTGGAGAAGCAAATGTCGGTGCTTATTGGGCAACAATTGAATCATTGAATGATGTACTAGTTCCTCTTGTAAAACAAAAATCAACGGATTGTGGATATAATACCCCATCTGGAGAATTGGGATACCCTAACGAAATGGTAAGGGCGTGTTTGAGTAAGGGGGTGGGCGTCGATGGATTTCCCTGCTCGGAGCCTAGTGAAATGATTGGCATAAAGAGGAAGGAGGATATTGAAGTGATTGAATCTGTACTTAGACAGAGAAAAAGATGGAGTCGTGCGAGTCAAAGTAATGAGTCGTAGATACCTAACAATATACTTCGTATATTTTGTTTAGAATATCTCTCAACAACACCCTT
>CAXFCF010000165.1:0-3446 GCA_964000875.1 uncultured Candidatus Poseidoniales archaeon | reverse complement strand
ATGGAAACTTCTGATTGGTAGTGATGCCTTCCTACACATGTTGACTCGACAGGATAGGATAGCGGATTATGCTCAGAATGTTGCTGAACAACTTGGATTCAGGAAATTGTTTGACGATGATGAAGCCAAGATTTTACTAAAGAAGATGGCTGAGTCAGTCTCTACTACAGTAGGGGCTTACGAAGCCACAGTCAAGACACTTCGTGAGGTTACGATTAGTGGGCAGACAAAGGCAAACATGAGTGCCTTGGAGAATTTGATTCGAGATGTCAATCTCATGGAGCACGAAGCGGACATGGTTGAAGCTGAGGCCGCTGAATATGTGTTCACCAATGGTGATGACAATCCGCTGGCTGCCATGCACATGTACCGTGTCCTACAACGTTTGGACGATGTAGCCAATGCTTGCGAGATGGCTGCGAACGCTTTCTTGCCAATCCTCAATCGCTGAGGTGGTGCAGAAAGACAGCCCGGTTCACAACTCGTTTGGAACAGGTGTCTGATCCATGTGTAGGAAGGCGAATACAGCCCACCATGTGACGATATCCCACGAATGAGCGAGGTTTGCAACCCCTGTTGCATCATCCGTTTCCATGTATTCCTCGAGTGTCTCTAACTTGTCACATGTCTTGTGATAGCATGGGAACCCGTCTACGACGCCGTTCCATCCTAGTGTGGCTACGCCGATTTGTTGGAACGAGTCATGGTCGCTTCGAGCAGTGGGTGATTCGTAGATTGCAACAGTGTCCTCGTACTCGTTTTGCCACAACGGGTCTTCTCCTCCTTCTGCCCATTCAGCGGCTCCTCTTTCCATCTGATATGCAAGGTCTAGAGCATCAGCACCAATCCATTCCGCTAGATGGAACATCCCTGGTTGATCCACCACATCTTCGGTTCCGTCCGGCCCCAAATAGACCGAAAGCGCGTAGTCACCCGGATAGTTTACTCCCGCCATGTCGAGGTTGAGGTAGTTACTCACGGTGACGCCAGATGGCAAATCATCGGCGAATGCTCGTGAACCCCACAACCCTTCTTCCTCACTCGACCACAAGCAGAACACCATGGTTCGCCTAGCATCGAATTCTGCCAAGGCACCTGCGGTGGTGAGAACCATTGCGGATCCAGCAGTGTTGTCGTAGGCGCCTGTACGAGTACCGTATCCCGTTTGTTCAAGACCTGGGAGTAGAGATGTTGGTGTCGCATATGGTGCAATATCGAAATGTCCTCCGAAGACGAGCCATTCGTCGGGGAATACGGTTCCATCCTTGTATCCGCAGATGTTTGCCGCCCAGAGGGTTCCCGCCTGGAACCGATGAACTTCGGTTCTTAGGCCGAATCCAGCCAGAACTCCCTCAAAGTATGTGATTGCATCTTCGTATGCGGGGTTGCCGTTACCTACCCATCTGTCCAGATAACCGACGGCTCCATCTGCGGGATCCAAGGGATCAGGTGTCTCGTCAGTGATGTATTCCACCCACTCGTATACAGAACGGCCATCTACCCATCCTCCTGATGCTTCCACTCCATCGTCTATGGTTAGATCCGAGCGCTGAGGTCGAGCGGTCTCGAAAGTTTTGATGCCGACAGAACCTCCATCTGAATCATGTGCAGTAAGCCAATTCCATGTCCCGTTGTCGCCATTTTGAGTAACGGTAACGGCACCACCATTGGATGGGTCCTCAATCCAGTCTTGCCAGGATTCATTGGCTGCACGTACCGGCCAATCGGTTCTACCATATTCTCCAATCAGTAGCGTCGCGTTTGGATTCCTTGGAGGTAGCAACCAGTCGACATCAATTTTACCACCAGATTTCAAGTCTAGAACGGTGCCGTTCTGTGCTCTTTCACTACCTGGGTCGATGACGAAGTAGGGAATGTAGACGCTCAGGTCGGCTCTTGACGAGAGAGTCACTTTGGTCCAATCTCCAGCGGTCATAGAGCCATCAATCATGAGATCATTGGGAGTAGGGGGAGCCGAGTCATCAGAACCCAAGCACCCCGATAGTGGTGCTCCAAAAAGGAGCAGTACCATCAGAAGAACGGTCGCTGTTCTAGAGTGCATGGGCTTCCCCGACTGTGGCACCATATCTGAATGAATCGGCTTGGCTGAATTATCTTTCAAAGTGGGCTTGGGCGGATTTGAACCGCCGATTTTCGCCATGTGAAGGCGACGTCATAACCCCTAGACCACAAGCCCGAGGGACCGCTTGACCTGTGGCCTTCGCTTAACGGTGCCGAACTAGTTCTTCCAGCAGTCCTGAGGCGCCGATTCGGAACCTGTCTTTATCGAATTTAAACCCAGGAAATCCATCTTCCACAGCATCAATCAAGAGAGCCAGATTTTGGAGATTACTGATGCCCCCGGAGAGTTTGATTCCTACAGGGATTCCAGTTCTCTTCTCGTAACGGAGTGCTTCCTCAGCAATGACTCGAGCTGCCAGTTCGGAACAACCTCCTCTCGTACCGGTGCAACTCTTGACGAAAGCAGCCCCCGCGCTCATCGCAATCCTACAGGCGTCTCTAGTTTCGGCTTCATCCATTACCGATGATTCGATGATTACCTTGACTCGTCTATCGTGACACGCTAGTACCAGCTTGTCGAGGAGCAACCTCGCTTCAGTTACTTTTCCTTCCTTCGCTGATTCAAAGTCGAGCACTAAGTCGATTTCCGTGGCATCTCGCTCCACGGCGAAATCAATGTCTTCCAACCGCTCTTTGAGGTCTGGATTAGGCAAAGGGAAAAGTCCGGCTGCAGCGACTAATTCAATTCCTGCCGGTAGTTCCGTTCTCACCTCATCTAGATGTTGGGGCAGTACACAGACACCGGCTACGCCATGTTCGCTTCCTTTCCGTGCTAAATTCCTGAGTTGTTCAGGAGTCGCCTCAGCGTCAAGCAAGGTTAGGTCCATGCATTTCAAGCCGATTTCGACCACTCGTCCGATATCCAAAGTCGCCCCCCCGGTAAAGTCTGTCAAGCCAAGTCCTTGAAGAGCCATCGCATGGAAACATAAAGACGGAAGTCGGTGGGCAGTGTTATCATGGGATGGAAGGAGACCCTCCAATGGAAGGTCGGTATCGATGTCGATGTCTTCTCTGAAAAGAAGACATGGCAGGCCTTTGCGGTCTCAATCATCCTATTCGCCGTGATTGCCTATAGTGGCTTATCGGTGTTCGGAGTTACCTCTGAGATGTTCGGTGTTGGCGGAGAGGTTCGAGAGGTTCCGGATTTTGAGATTGAGACCGTCAACCGTACAGGAATAGAGGATGGTGTTACCAATGAAACTGGATGGTTCCGTCTCTCCGATTATCGAGGCAAGGTGATTGTACTCGATTTCATGGCGCACGCCTGTAGCAGTTGCCACTATGCTCAATTCCACATGGAAGAGGAGTTGTCTGGTTGGGAGAATTTGACTGGTCCCCATGAAGTGATGATCGTATCTATTGGA
>CAXFCF010000164.1:0-3450 GCA_964000875.1 uncultured Candidatus Poseidoniales archaeon | reverse complement strand
CATCATCCGTACTATTCTCCAGCAACTCGAGGATGCAGGCATGGTTGAGATTGCTTGGAACACACCAGGCACCGTCAAGCTAGGCCGAAAGTTGACTTCTGCTGGACAAGCACTTCTGAACGAGGTTGCTCACGAAGTGAAGCCAGCTGCAGTCGAGCGTGTGCCTGAACTAGCGAAGTACTGATTCGAATAACAACTAGAGGTGGGACAAGATGAGCGATGTGGAACTTCAGCGCCTTAGGGAGGCGAGGAAGGCCGAGTTGCAGTCTCAACTAGAGGCACAGGCAGAAGAGAAGTTGCAGGCAGAAGAGCAGCAGCAGGCTGTTGAGCAGGAAGCACAGGTTCTCTCCGAGGCCATGCGAAGAATCCTGACTCCAGAAGCACGCCAACGCTTGGCTCGTGTTGAACTTACCAGAGGCGAGGTCGCTCTAGGTGTCAAGAGACATCTGTTCAACCTAGATCAGACAGGTAATCTCCCTACTCCAGTGGATGACGAGACTCTGAAGGCCGTCCTTACTCAACTTAACGCGTCGAAGAGAGAGACTACGATTCGGAGAATCTGAGGTGATGAAATGGCAAGGAACAAACCTGGACCCAAGAAGAAGCGATTGAACAAGGTCGTCAAGACCAACAGGAGGGTTCCAGTTTGGGTCATGCAGAGAACAGCTCGAAATGTCACTACCCATCCAAAGAGGCATCAATGGCGAAGGAGCAAGTTACAGAGGTGATTCTAGATGGCTGAGGCAAAGAAGTACTACGGCAGCAGGCACTACACTGTACCACTCAGAGCTGCATGGTCAGCTCCAAGAACCAAGAGAGCTAAGAGGGCGATTGAGACCCTCAAGAAGTTTGTTGGTAGGCATATGAGAGTGGATTCCGAGGAAGAGATTTGGATTGACACTAAGGTCAACGAAGTCATCTGGGAGCGTGGAATCCAGAAGCCACCTCGCAGGGTTCACATCATCGTCGATAGGGTCGAGGGTGACGAGAGAATTCAGGTGCAACTGGACGAGGCAAAGTATTGAGGCGACAAACATGGGAAACATCAGACCTTCATTCATCAAGATTAGAGCGATTCAACTGTGCGAGGAGTTCCCTGACAAGTTCAACGAGGACTTTGAGAACAACAAGAAGATGGTAGAGGAATTCACCGATTTAGTCGGTGAAGATGGCCGTCTAGTAAACAAGCGAATGCGAAATTGGATTGCAGGATATATCACTCGCTACAAGCAGCGTCGAGTGGATTGAGAATGTGGAGTTAGAGGGACTATGTCCCAGCCTCCTATCCAATTTGAGTGGGGGCATCGTCCACCATTTGCTAGACATCCTTCTCCGAAGGTATTGTCGGCGTTCTTTTCTTGGCTCAAGGAACAAGGTGTCGTCAAGCGTTCTATTCCCATGCCCGACATAGAGACTGGGGAGTGGATTCTTTTCATCTATCAACCAGTGGATAAAGAGGCGATTGAGACTTTTATTTTCTCAGAAGAGGAGGAGTAGAAATGGGGAAAAATCTCCCGATTCCCTTACCGGAAAGGACTTGCAGGGTGGTGGTTGTCCTCATAGAACCGGAGATTCAGGGCAATGTAGGAGCCGTGGCTCGCTCTATGAGAAACTTCGGATTCAATGAGTTACGAATTGTTGCTAAAGATGGATATGAGTTTGAAGACGAGGCTTTTGCTAGGTCGAAACACGCCAAAGTAGTCCTAGAGAACTGTTCTGTGCACCCAGATTGGGATGATTGTATGGAAGATGTTTCTTTGGTCATAGGATCGTCCGGGAAGAGGGAGTTGGGCGACAAGGTCGCCTTTCGCCACTTTGTGATGCCTGATGAAGTAGCAACGAGAATCAGTGATACCTCTGGATGCGTTGCTTTGGTGTTTGGTCGAGAAGGGGTGGGCATGACTACTGAAGAGTTGCAGCAGTGTGATCTTCTTGTCACCATCCCTACCTGGGAGGGTTATCCCGTGATGAATCTCTCTCACGCAGTAACGGTGATTCTCTATGAGATGCACAGGGAGTTGGTAAAGACTGAATTGGGCAAGCAGGAAGCTCTCCCTCGAACCTTCAAGGAGAAGAGATTCTTAGATCCTGAATTAAGACGCAAGATACACGAGGTCTGTGACCAATTATCTGAATCAGTGAGTGTGCAGGAGCACAAGCGCCAAGGTATCTCCGAGACATTAAAGCGGGTTGTGATGAGGGGAATGCCAATGGATGACGAAGCGCATCGAATTCTTGGCGTCTTGACTCAATCTAGGGATGCTTTGAACAAAGATTCAGAGTGATTACTCAGGTATGTATGTCGCCCATGACTTAGGTGTCTCGCGCACATGGAAGGCTCTTAGACGCAACTCATTTCCATATCTACTCGTGATTTTAGGGGCGATTTGTTCGAATGCCCACTTTGCTAGATTTTCTGCTGTCGGTACGAAGGGTACTACCAGCGTCCTGTGCTCATCTCCCATCTGTGAGAGTGCAGCCATTGCCTTTCCATCAGAATCTTGAACGATGAATGCGTGGTCAACTACATCATGGATGTACTCGGTTAGGAATTTCGACACATCGGAGAAATCGATGAGCATTCCTTCCTCGGAAACTCCCTTTGTGGTAACAACCTCTCCTTCAAGTTCAGCCTCCCAGCGATATCTGTGGCCATGCATGTGCCTGCACTTACTCTTGTGATTTGGCACCCTATGGCCAGTATCTGTCTCCACCCACCTCCTGATTCTCGTCGTCATCTTTCCAACTCCAGTGCATTCTCAAGAACCACTTCCCATTCTTCGATGTATTCGACCGGATCCTTCCGGCCTATTGCATGGAATGCGAGGATTCGCTCGACATCAGCTCCTGAACGACCAGAAGCCCTCCCAATTTCATCAGGATTGTATGATGTGTTCGTGTTTCCTAGCACAGTATCGAAGTCCAAACCAAGAGTGGCACATGCTTCAAGGGTGTCTCGTAAGATTAGTTCCTTATCTCCATCTATGTATGGTAGGTGAAAGGAGACCCGCTCACTATCCCAATTACCAACGGCAAATGCGTGACCAATTGAGTCATAGAATTCCGGTCGGCAATCAGGGTAGATCGCATGATCACCGCTATGCACTCCCAATGCGATAACAACATTCGTATTTTCTCTAAGCGCAACACTCAATGCATATCCGTATAGGATGGAAGCGAAAATCGCGTTACGGTTAGGAACCACAGTTTGCTTCATCTGCTCCTCTTCATAATGCCCTTCAGGAATTTCATATCCATCAGTGGTCAATGCCGAGTGGAAAAGTCCCATAGCGCTTGAAAGGTCTGCTATTCGATGTGTCACATTGATGTTTTTTTCAGCAAGATAATCGATATTCGCCTTAGCTCTCTCAAGTTCTACACTATGCTTCTGGCCATAATGATATGATAGGCAGTCCACTTGGTAGCCGTCTGCTAAAAGGCGCATCAAAA
>CAXFCF010000163.1:0-3506 GCA_964000875.1 uncultured Candidatus Poseidoniales archaeon | reverse complement strand
CCTCCAGAGACATTAGTCAAGATACCAGTAATCGGGTTAACCGTACGGCGGCTCTCACCCAGGCTCTCACCGAGGATGTCGGCGAACCATGTCTGCCACTTAGTGTAGTCATCCTTGGCCGAGACGATTTCATCACGGTCATTTTGCCTCAGTGCGTCAGGGTCGTCTCCCTCAAATCCAGTGAATGCTGTGATTCGTATGTGACCTGCTGGTACGCGGAAGTTGAACCTACCTTCTTCGTCAGCGTCCACGGAACCTATGGGGATCCAATACTCACGTGGATCCTGGTCAGCGGAGTCCTCTCCACTGTATCCGTCCCTCTCAATCAGAAGTCGAGCCTTCGGGACGACACCAAGGTCACCTAGAACGACCTGCCCGGAAACAGTCGCACCACTGTAGTACTTCAGAATCTTAACACCGGTGTTAGCCTGATACCAAGGAGTGTTCTCATCGGCCTCTATGTCATACCAGTTGGCAATAACGAAGTTGTTCATCATTGCACCAGGTAGTGGGAAGGCAGAAGCCAAACTGCTGTTTGGTGATCCTCTCAGGTCAAAGTGCTGACCAGGCTGCGACGGGTCACCAGGTAAACCAAGGTCACCGCTACCGTACCCAGCGTATGCGCGAGCCACCATGGTATCAAAGAACTCAGGCTCTTGGTCGACTCTGAGGTCGACCGCTTGGATAATCTCAATGTTGTCCTGTGATTGAGAACGAATGATGTCGTTCTTGTACTCCTCCTCGTACTCCTCAGGAGACATGTCAACATAGAATCCTGAACTTCCTCTCTGAGTGACATACCATGTCTTCATGTAGGTCTGAGGATCCAAACCGGAAAGTGTCGTCGGTGCGTAGAAGATTCCCGTCGGGTTTCCTCCACTAGAACCGTATGAACCTCCAGTCGGATAGAGCCTGTTGTCAATGGCGAAGTATCGGATGTCGTGGTTTCGAAGAATCGTCTCACCGGGGCTGCCCTGAGAGTTCTCAACTTCGTAAACAGGACCGTGCGTCAACTCGTGGTAAAGTGTAACCAACTCATCCATCGTCAGAGCAGTGGTAAGGAATGCGCGGCCGAGTGCCAACCTAGCGTTCTGTCGGTGAATCGAAGTTGCGACGCTCTCAAACTCCTCCACTATGTCACTGGTGTACCAGTAGTTCCCAATGATTTGGTGAGTGAACTCGTCGCTGATCTCTTCGTTCCTGTCCTTCGTACTGTTGAACTCCGACATTGCTGCCTGTAGAGTAGTGAAGTCCGATCCTACCTGCTCGTTGCTATCGTAGATTCTGTACGATTTGGTCAAAAGTGGTAGACCATTTACATCCAGACTGTAACCTTCGGCAAGAGCAATGTCACCTGCAGACTGTATGACCGAGAACGACCTCGCTTCAAGAGCTTCCTTGCCTTCTGCACCACCCAGCGAGTTAAGGAGAACGAACTCGTCGTAGAGTGCGTCGTCCCCTAGGCTATCCTGCAGGATATTGCGGAATTCCCTAGTGTATTCTCCATCGTTGTAGCGTAGATCGCCCTCGGAGAGAGTCATAACATAGAGTGATAGTAAATCTTGGTCGCCTTGCGAAAGGAGCATGTTACCTGCTGCTGGAATACCGGATTGGAAGTTGTCAGCAACAGTTGGGTGGCTACCTTGTGCCAATGCCTGGAATCCATAATCCCACCATGAGACGAACGCCGGCCTCTGACCGAACTCAACCTCAGTATCCTGTTCTTGGAGCCATTGGTAACCATCGTTCCAGTATTGGCCGTTGAAACCTGGTCCGAACGAACCCATGTACCAACAACTGTTGGACTTGGATTGACCACGGCAGTGGTTTGGTGGATCGTATGCAGTGGAGTCAGCGAACGACCAGCCGAACAACGGATCTTCCGCCCTAAATAAGGCTGGAGTGATGTTGTAGATTGCACTGTCAACATCCTTCGCCTTCGAGTTACCTGATGGGATACCCGAGTCGATACCGTAGGTAGCGTGCTGGGCGAAGACCAGCAGGAACACCAGTAGTATGGCGACCACACCCGGATACTTTCGGGCTGTAGCGGTTGTCGATTTGAATCGAGCCTGTGGTGTAGCGGTTCCAAGACGCTTCCACGCCTTGGCAACCTCAGTACCTCCAACCCATTGCCAGAACATCACGAGAGCCCATGCACCCATTATCGCAATTGGCGGTGTAGCGTTGAAGATAAAACGGCCAGCTCGCCATGCCATTACACCTGCAACAAGAATCCAAATCGCCAACATGAACCTCTCGGGGCTCCTATGGCGCATTCCCTGCCACAAAGCGATGACACCCGATGTTAGCGCTGCAAGAGTGACTATCGGGCCGAAAGATGCGAACAACCTTGCACGGCTCGGAGCCTGTGCTTCAGCAATCGTGTCGAAGACCTTGTTCTTGGACAGGTAGTAACCACCTGTTGTTAGAACATCCCAACCGTTGTAGATGCCTAGGAATTGAAGCAACCAAAGGCCACCGAGTATTGTGCCCGCCAATCCAGCACCACTGATGATAACCATCAGCCATGGCTTGTCACGGAACGAGACTGCAACCCATCCAGCTGCGAAGGTGAATCCAACGATGTAGAACATTGGCTGGAAACCACTCGCATCCCATATCAGTCCGAGTTGCATATGAGCGTAGAACGGCAGTGGCAAGAGGAAGGTGACTCCCATCATAGTCAGTGCAGATACGAACAGAGACATGCTATCCTTACGCCTGAACTGATTGATGATCAACTGGGCAAAGAAAGCCAAGAATACGATGCCAAGACCATAGACGAATCCCTTCCATCCCAAAGCGACAGTCGAGAAAGCGAAACCAGACAACATCGCGTTGGCGATTGCAGCAGGTCGCTTTTCGATGGTCGCCTTGAATCCCTCCAGAATGTAGGAAGGCTTCCAACTCGAATTGGCAACCATCTTGTCGTCGCCAGCCGCCTGTACCGCCTTCAGCCAGAAGTAAAATCCTAACGAAAGGAACAGGATAGCGAAGGCGTCGTGATCGGCCAAAGCGAATGTGCTGTGTCCAACATGACCAGGCATCAATGCGATCAACCAAGCAGCGACCGCACCTGTTGCTGGACCAAAGAATCGGCGGCCGATTGCAGCTAGTGGTAAAACACAGAGTGCTCCGTAGATTGCGGGTAAAGCAGCTGCCGACCACCATACAGCCTCACCGACTGGCATGTTCAACAACATCGATAGCAGCATACCGCCCAGAGCGAGGCTCCAAGCGAATAGCGGTGGACGTGGGTTAATCGAACCCAATGGGTAGGATCTATCCATGTCGATGATGAAGTGGTTGTGCTCGGCAATGATGTACTCGATAGTTCTCATCATGTACCACGGGTCGGAACCACCGGTCAAATCGAACTCGTGGGTTCCTGTTGCATTCATGAACGGAATGACATTCCATATCACTCGAACTAGAAGGCCAATGAAGAGCGCCCCGCCTACAGTCATGGCGTACCAGTGATTAGAGAGGAACTTCTTGGCCAT
>CAXFCF010000162.1:0-3536 GCA_964000875.1 uncultured Candidatus Poseidoniales archaeon | reverse complement strand
CATCTGACCAACCTTCGCGAACGCATTGGCTGCTAGGCCATATCTCCTTGATCTGAGCTATCTAGTACTCTATCGACCACACCTGCTATTCCAATATCAGCATCACAGCGGAATGTCCTGACACCATGTCTAGAGCCGGCAAACATGTCAGCATCTCTATCTCCTACCATGAAAGAAGAACCTTCTTCACGAGGCTGATATCGATTCTTGTAATCGAGTTCGATTTCTTGATGACCTGCCTCGCAAGCCTCCACTAACTGCCTACCAACCTCAAGCATTCCGGGATTTCCCTTACGCGCCCAAGATCCTTCCCAAGGTGCATAGGGACTGTAAAGCACGAGATCCAAGAAAGCATCCCCATCCTCTTCCAATAGTTTGGCTTGAAGTGTGTCATGTATCTCTGCCAAACGATCGTGATCCCAAAGGCCGCGGCCAATAGGTGATTGATTGGTCACAATCACAACACGATACCCCGACCTACGAATTCTACCAACTGCTGCAGCGGCTCCCTCCAGAACTACCAACTCGTCGACAGAATTGACATAGTCACTACGGCCTATATTCAGAACACCATCACGATCAAGATAGGCGATTTCACCATCCCATTCACCAGATGGAAGAGGTTTCAATTTTGGTAAATCGGTGATGGATCCACCATGCCTGTGAGGAAGCACTTACATTCCTCACGAGTGACTAGGCAACCCTCTTTCTGCCTTGATGGCTTCCTTCACCAAGTGGTTGATGATAAGTTGCAAATCCTCGATTCTCTCCATCGATTCAGTATCACAAACGATGGCTACATCGACCATCTTAGCCATCTTGCCGCCGCCGCCTTGCTTGTAGTTGCCAGTGATTCCTGCGGTTCTACAACCAAGTTCAATCGCCCTCTCAAGCCCGTTAATGACATTACTAGAATTACCTGAACCTGAGTAACCTACCACAAGATCGCCTGCTTTTGCCCAAGTACCCAGTGAGCCTGAGTACACATTATCGTAACCAGTATCATTCGCCCATGCGGTGAGTGCGGCGATGTTGTCTGCATGGCAGATTGTCTTGATTCCGAGTTCCTTCGACCAATCACCTGCTGAATGTGATGGTGTAGCGGCTGAACCTCCGTTACCGATGAAGTGAACAGTGCCCCCTAAGTCCATAACACTGAGAACCTCTTTAGTGAAGGATTCCATAGATTCACGAGGCAAGCAATCAATGGCATGCTTCAGGTCTCCTAAGTAGCCTTCAGCGAAGTCTGAGAAATCGAAGCCCATCTTACCCCCCCCTCTGGCCTTCGGTTAGAGGATGCATATTTACGGGTTGTTGGTTCACAACTGATTCGGAGAGTGTGTCTAATTGGTAGATTCTGGCCTCCCTCTCCAAGAAATAGGGCTTGTACTGGCCGTCGTAGGGCTAACTTGCCTCGGCCTTTCGTTTCACCGTGAAAAGCATGTAAAATTGGCTCCATTTGGATGGGTTGCTTTCGGCCTTTTCTTTTGGATTAAGACCCCTCACTACGCTGAATTGATGGATCCAATTCTCGTATTGATGTGTGGTGCTTCCTTGCCGGTTTCAATACTAATCGCCTTACAGGAGAGGAAGATAGGCGAATCACAATCAGGGTACCTTATTTGGAGTAGGGGGTTCGTATTTTGGGCAGCTTTGCCTTACTTACTCGTCTCCTGGGTTCCTTACCTATCTGTAGCTGGAGTCTACCTCACTGCAATCCAGGCAGTCATGTTCCTGAAATTGTGTGGAATAGACGAATTTAACGTAGGAGAAGCGATGGTTGAGTTCAGTGATGGGCGCATCATACCATTTAGCGAATTCAGCGGATCAAAGATACTCTATCTTGAACCTCTTGGGGAGGGTGGATTCTTCGTCCCCATCGTTCTAGCAGATGGGACTCCTGCTGGGGTTTCGATGATTCTTGCTTGCAGTGGTCTACAATCTATGATTATCTTCGTAGGTGCCATAGTAGCACTGACCAAGAGTCCTCTTTCAGATAGAATCCGAGCCCTATTGGTGACTGTACCTGTCATACATATCCTGAATGTTTTCAGGAACGCTGGGATCATCTACCTTGACATGAACTTCAGAGATTGGAACTGGCTAGGTATCGGCATGTTCGATTTCGCCCACTCCTATGCTGCTAAGTTCGGCTCTCTTGGAGCTATGTTCGTAATGGCGATTGTATTGTTTGAATTGCTGCCCGAGCTACATCGTAATGTATTGGATTTAATTGACTCAGTTAGAAGAAAGCGAATCAGCGCGACTTGATTTTGTCCACTATCTTCCCACGTAGTGGCATGTTGTGCTCCCAAGCAAACTCCTTCATCACACGCAGTGCCTCACGCTCAAGTTTGGGATCAGAGACATAGTCAGTAACCTCGATTACATTCTCCCTAGTATTCGCCTTGAAAGCAGCAATTGCCTCTTCGTTCCTGAACACTAGGTAGGCTGAGCCAAAGCCGAAGCGCTCCCTTAGCAAAGAAGCGAAGTAAGGCATCAGAGGGTCAGATGGAGGTAACACGAAGTCCCTCATGGGTTGTATCTCGCTAGCATCCTCCAAGAGTTCCTTACGACCCCAGCAGACTTGGTTGATACCCTCTAAGAGGAACCCCTTGATCAGCACACCCTTCTCTTCTAGGTGCTGCAACGCTGCCATTACATCCTCTGGTTTGAACGGCGTCCCTGATAGCTTCTCAACCTGCTTCAAAGTCATCACTGGAAGGAGGTCTATCTTCTCTTTGAGGTATTCCAATTTGAACTGCCAGAGATCATCGGCAGGGAGCGGATGAACCGTCCTAAATCCACCTCTATAGTCCTGTACCAAATGTCCTGAACGTATCAGAGGTTGAGCCAGCTTCCTGAATTCTGCCCTTCTCAAAGCGTGTCGATCCATGAACAACTGGGGGTCTGAATTATTGTCGAAGAACTCGAGTATGTCGATCAAATCCTCATCTGGTGGTTGGTTTCGTATCGTTAGCAACCTCTGGAAGTGCTGGTAGGATGCGTACACCCTGTGCCCAGTGAGGTTGGTGCCTTGGTGAAGTTGACTGGCTGTCGCCATAGATTTCAGATCCACACGGTACAGCTCACACCTACCTCGTAAAGCGAAATCATCTCTGACCTCTGGAAGGAGGCGAACCGCGAGGGTCTCATTCTCCTCGCGTACATGCTGATGCAACTTGTGGTGCCAAAACAAACTCCTGTGGGCGTTCTTAACCGGTTGAGGATCCATCACACCTCCACGAATCATCCTCATTCCTTCGTCAAAGAACTTGAAGCCAATTCTTTCGAATGCCTGCTTAGTTTCAGTACTCGCTTCGGAGATATTCTCGCCATTGAAATTAGTCAAAACAGCAATCTCAACAAGCGTATCACGATAGTTCTCAAGAAGCCTCTCAAATTGTTCAGCGAACTCGTCCAAGTAAGCGTGAGGAATGTGCACATCCTTGACCTCAAGATAATCGTTAACCTTGTACATCAAGATTCGGCCAACAGGGTCGACACCCTTGAACACAGGATAGTACCAACCTTGC
>CAXFCF010000161.1:0-3539 GCA_964000875.1 uncultured Candidatus Poseidoniales archaeon | reverse complement strand
CCGAGCCACATCTCCATTAGAATGATGACAAGATGACCTCCACCTCGATAAGCTAGGTTGATCATCGAGTTCACTCGCCCCAATTGCGGCACGCTCTCGGCCATCATGGCCGCCACCGCCTGCTCGGCGAACAAACGAGGAACCAGAGCCAGCACTAGAATAGCGACAAACACCCACGGCTGAGTGCCGACATCCACGAACATCAACGGCGACAGCATCAGCACATGACCAATCGAACCGTATAGCATCCAACTACGTCTCTTACCATGAGGTAAATCCTGATACTTCTCGACAGGTTGAGCCCATAGTGGCCGTAGGAAGAACGGAATCTGGATTACCATGAACATGGCAGCGACGGTGTACTTGTCTAGGCCAAACTCGGCCATCCCCAAGGTTCGCCCCCAGTAACCATAGAATGCGAAAGGCATCGAGAATCCTAGGTAGAAGAAGAGGAACCAGAGGTCACGGAATCGTGAATCCTCCCCAATGTCCTTGCGTTCCTTTTGACCTGCGTCGCCTCGGACATGCTCATCCTTACCGAATATTACGGCTGCCATTGCCAATGCACACAAGATGAGAATCACCAGTGATCCAAGGCTGAGTCCGCCGGCTCCTTGTGCATCCATAGGCGGCTCCTCGGTGGTCGAGTTGGTGCCGTTTGGGTTCCAGTCCCACCAAGCGTGCAGTGCAACTATGTCAAGTCCGGTCTGAAATCCAGCCTCAACATTGGAGCGACCACCTGCCATCTGATTGACCGTTGCCACGCTGTCGGTCTGCGCGTGCTTGGGAGTCTGCTCACAGGTATCGCCTTCCTCCAGAATGTACTGGTGTTGACCACGAAGCCAGGTGGCAGTGTGACCTCCCATGATGAAGTTGTAATGATCCGAATTACCCTTTGTGTCGTCAATCACAGAAACCCATGGCTCAGGGTGTGACAGATTGGTGTTAATCGCCTTGAGTCGTGCCTGAAACCACTCAGCGTCGGACTGCATCTGCTCGGTCACCTCAAGACCTTCGTTCTCGTAGTAAGACCAATCATCGACTGGAGAGGTGAACTGGTACAGCGTCCAATAATCTTCATCGCAACCAGATAATTGACTAGCTAGTGGTGTAGGTACCGGCCAGTTGAGAGCGAACATATCGAGGTTGACATAGGTGACATTCACATCTTCTGGAATCTGTTCCTCTACGAAGTGCAAACTACCCTTGCCACCGCCTTCTGACGAATCAGAACCCTGCCATTCCTCGTAGTCCCACCAACCCAACTTCCAGGTGTGGGTCGGCGTACCATTCCACTCAGAGAAAGCACGGGCAAGTTCCAGCAGAGCACCGCTACCAGTTCCATCATCGTAGGCACCCTCGCTAGTGCAAGGAGGATATGTAACACCGCCAAGTGGTGGTGGTGAGTAGCAAATAGCGTCATGGTGAGCACCGACAACCATCCAGTTATCCTCCAAAGTACCATTGATGGTGACGACGATATTCTCACAATTCGAACACTCTTGTGTAGTAAACTGTTGTCTCTCAACCTCATAGCCCATCGACTCCAACTCGTCAGCAATCCAGTTGCGAGCGTTTTCGTTAGCGGTAGTATCGATCTTCCGATAGCCAAAATTCGCCATAGTCACCATGTGATCGTAGGAAACCGAACCATCCGGCCATGCTTCCGGAATCGGTTCCTCGTTGTTGATGCCTACATAGGCCGCGTCGATGTCTTCAGAGCGCTCTCTCGCCGGCTCACCCAGAGAGGCGGCGGTGAAGGTCGACAGCGCTAACAGCACAGTCAACAGCAACACCGAGCGCTGACGATGGAGCATAGAACTCCCACTAGGATGAGTGGTTTGAGGCTTCGCCTCACCCATGCGAGTGGAGCGTTCGGGGGACGGTACGGGGAATCACTCATCTAGGAGGTTGAGTGCGAACCCCAATATGCCCGAGGATTGGGTCGTCCCAAAGCATAGGACAAAGCCCGTTTCCAGTGGTGATGAACTAGCAGAGGAAATTGAAAACACGGACATCGGTAGAAGTGAAGTTGGAGTCTGCTGGTTGACTCAGGCATCTTGGCTCCTTAAGTTCCGGAGCAAGACCGTTCTCGTCGACCCATGGTGGCGCGATTTGTACGCTGGAGATCGCTGGGGTAAACTACTGGGAGAGTTCCCGATGAGTCCCGAGGAACTACCTCACATCGACTATGTCTTCTGCACACATTGGCATGACGATCATATCTGCCCGGATATGCTACCGCGCATCGCTAAATTGCAACCACACACCAAGTTCATTGTTCCGTTGAGGAGTAGGAAAATGTTGCTCGATTGGGGGATCCCAAGAGGGAGAATTCACTCTATGCGAGGTAACGACTCCGGTGAGTTACCCGGTGGTTTGACCTTCTTCGCAATACCGGCTGCCCACGAGGAATTAGACACCGACGAAACCGGAGCACACCTCTATCTTGGATACCTAATGCACTTCGATGGCATGAATGTCTACCACATGGGAGACAGTCGCCCGTACCCAGGATGGGAGAATTATGTCAGAAGAGCGGCGAAGATGCTGAACTTTGATGTCGACGGCGAGCCGACAATCGATGTGGCGATGCTGTGCATCAATGGCAACGACAACCTAAGTCATGACGAAGCAGTTGACTTCGCTGTCGAGATGGATGTCGGCCTTGCAATCCCAATGCACTACGGCATGGATCCCGGCAACACCGTCGACCCACAGATATTCGTCGACGAGATTGAAGCACGAGGTGTCGATGTAGAATACATGGTTCCTAACCCGGGTGAGTTAGTCATACTTGGCTAAACGATCCTCTGCCATCAGCAAACCTTGCTTGACGCCAACATCGAGGTACTCCGCATCTATCGGCATCGCTAACATTCTGGTCCTTCTGCAAAGGATATCCAGTCTGTCGGCGTCGGTTCCTGTCAAATTCCAGAAGTCCCTCGTCAACAGATATCGACCAGTCACCCTCCAAGAAGGAGGTTCAGTAATGGGAAACGAGCGATCCTTGTCCTTCGGCATTATCCTGCTAGGCGCCCAACCGTGCTCCATGGTCTCCCTATCCGAAGGAGCTAATCGGCCAACATCCGATAGCCAATCACCCCAAGGTGAGTGCACAGGAACCGCAGCCACTACGGTCACCCAGAAGTTCGAGAGCGTCTCGAGAAGTACTCCGGTAGGAGACTCATCACTGATGAACAGGTTATCTGGAAGAGCGACTAACATGTCATCACCAACGACTTCTCTCGCTAATTCCAGTGCCGGTACGAGGCCATCCGCCTCTGTCTGTTCAACGAATTCGATGGGTGTCTCAAGATTTGGGTAGATTTCCTCTAGATGTCTCTTGATAGCCGGTTTGTGTGGCGAGGTTACGACCACAATCCCTTCTATTCCAGCCTCAACTAGCTCATCGACCGTCCTAGCCAACATGCTTCGTCCGGCAATCTCGATCAGTTCCTTGCATCCATCAACATGGTATGACTCGACACGCGAACCCAAGCCGGCCGCCGGAATCACTCCCCACATTGTCAGAAGGA
>CAXFCF010000160.1:0-3609 GCA_964000875.1 uncultured Candidatus Poseidoniales archaeon | reverse complement strand
GATTGCCTCAACGAGCGCTTTGGGGCACGACACACATGTGCGTCTAGCTATGGATGATGATGGCATCCTACCATGGGGTCACACGCGCCCAATTGATACTCAAGCAAATGACCCCTCGTACTCTCCTTCCTCTGATGGATGGAATACCGACTTAGTCACAACTGGTGGTGAAGGTATGGTGCGCATAATATCGATGATGTGGATGCTATTGCTCATGGGTGTGGCAGGTGCTGTGATCAGCATTGGGAGTAATTCGAATGAAGAAAAGCGTTCTTCGAAATGGAGTTTACGAGTTGCCGCACTCGTGGCTATCTATCCCACATTCATCTTCTCGACAGGACGGGGGTACCAAGAACCGGTGGTTGCCCTATTCCTCCTTCTAGCCATTGTTCCGCAACTACTCAAAATAGCCGAAAAAAACTTGGTAAATCGAACTGGTGCAACGGTAATCTCGATGTTTTTCTTTGGTGGAATCCTAACGGCAAAGAGTGTGCCTCTGGAATATAGTCTAGTATTCGGTGCAGCACTAATGCTGTTATTCGGTCTTGATCACTTCGCACCCCATCTCAGGAAAGTAACCAGGAAGCCCCTGGTTACATCGTCGCTTGCGGGCGGAGGTGTGGCGGCAATCATGCTGGTATGGGGGGCTACCGGTGGTGGTGGTACTCTATCCGTCATCGCAGACGAACCGATTAGATTCGGATTCGCTCTATTGATTTCCATTTTCGACCTGGTAGTCGTATACGCCCTATTCGGTATGGTATTGTGGCCGTTTGTAGGTGCAGCCATCACCAGACTAAGGGAGATAGAGGATCTCGATTGCTCATTCCTATTGGCTATCATTGCAGGGCTAACATCAGCTTTGATCGTGTATGTCGCCGCCCTATGGACATACGAATCTGTTCGTTGGAACGCTGAGTGGCCTTGGGTAATGTGGACAATGGGCAACAACGGGCGGTATATCTCTCTGGTAATGGTTCCAGTACTAATCCTCCTTGCTCGTCTGAATCAACTCGATGACACGATGCCATCACTGGAAAAAACGGGTGACAAAATGAAATCTGTTGCACTTGGATTAATCCTCATTGTTCCAATATCGATGCTCGCAGCATTTCACGGCCAGACCTTCTGGGTTGATGACGCAGGTGAGTATCTCTCGGATAACATGGAAGATGGCGAAGACTTCCTATTCGTCGATGATGCAACCCTAGGGATGCATGACCTCTATGTGTTTCATACTGAGATATCTCTTGATGACCCAAGAAACATAACGGGACACTGGCGAAGCCCAGATTCTGGATGGGAAGTGGAACTCAGTGAAGAACAGAACTTGCCGAACAGAGGTAACCTCTCAAGGGTTCAGTGGATTGTGCTCGCACCTGAAATAACATGGGATATGCCATCCGAATGGAACATGGTAAAGTCGGGTAAGGCAGATTACCTGAACGGCGGTGGTGAGTGGCAGATTTGGACGAATCAGTAGTAATGGTTCCATTCAATCGAGTTTGTCGACGATAGTCTGCCGATCCTTGTTGAACAACTTGAATCGCTTTCGCTTCTGGGTCTCAACCTCTTCCTCTGGATTGTCTCTGAGAGACTTGAACGGAATCCACTTGTTGGGAACCAATTTCCAAGGTACACCAAAGGCTGCGATACTGAGTAAAACCTCACTACCTGGAATCATGAACACACGAAGGGGTGGAACTACCGTCCCCAAAAGTCCGAGTTGATCTGCTGCTTGCTTGCGCTCCGTTCGGCTTGTCTTACGACCTATGACTATCTTAGCCATCGTCGTGAAAGCGTCCTTCGCCTCAATCGCCTCTACTTTAGCGGTGTCCCAACCTGAAGACACCGCCTTATTCCACTCCTCTGGATCTTTCGCGACAGCAACGAGTTCCTGCCGCTTCTCCTTTGGTAGCCTCCTAGCTACCTTGAAAGCGCCTCGAGCGGCCATAGGTACTAGTGCAAACATAGTTCGAATACGGCCACGCTTCTTTACCGGGAACTCAGGCATAGACCTCGCGTAACATCGGTAACAGATGAAACCGGCGATTAACCGTGTGCTCACGCATCGAAACGAAAGATGGCCCGCCGGGGCGAACCCCGACGGGCCGGTTCGACCAAGTTCGAGTTCAGCGCTCGTCCTGGATCTGACCACGAAGGGTTTTGCAATCCTTCGCGGTCTGGCTGAGAACGCCGCGTAGGCGGCGGGAAGCGGCGTCAACACCCTTCTCGTGCTTCTCAGCGTCCTTCATTGCAGCCATCAGGCTGTCGATCATTGCTTGCAGGTTCTGACTAACAGATGCCATGATGCGTCGGCCAAAACTACCGCCCTATATTGTTTCGGCTAGCCGTATTGCGATTCGACCCCTGATAATTCCTTTTTCAGGACACCTAAAACACACTTGTGGGTTGTCAAGATGACTGTTCATAATGTGCTAGTAGAGCGCCCAAATCGTGATGGTCGACAGACGACATAGAACGCAAACCGCCAGTAATCGCCTGTAATCCAGCGGCTCGTACGCGCCATTGCTTCCTGAAGCCAACTCGCTTTGATAAGACGCAACCGTTACCTTCGAGGGTTAGCAGGTGATGGCTCACTAATTGCTGACTACAACCCAGCCTCTCTGCCACTTTTCCTTGAGTAAGTGGACTCTTCTCATCGAGGGTCGCGGGATTACGAGCGAGAATATCCATTATTTGGAATTGCATTGAATCGGGAGGGTAGGTAACAGGTGGGTTCGGAAGTTGATCTACGGGTGTGTTGGAGGGAATCTGATTGGTGTAATAACGCAGGAGTTGCCCTACTCTAAGACCCCAAACTTGTCCATTGGCCTCCAGAGTCTTCAGATGCATCGCTGCTTGGTGATTACCTAGTTGTAGAGCTCGTATGATAGCTGAAAGGTGAGTCCCTTGGTTGTTAGAAAGGAACGAGGTAATCCGTGACCTTGTGTGGTCTCCGTCCACTCTAACTGAGCCGGCCATCATAGTTGCGTGTCGTGTTATGCAATTCAACTAACCGCATTACCGTGAAACGCACGCGCATTGTACCTTCCCAGAGGTATGGTTTGACCCACACCCCTGAGAGGTTGTGTGCTTGGCTGCAATACTCAATTCAGCGAGTACGGATGAACGAGTTGTCTGCCTGCATGGTCCAGTCTGTGTTGTCTGGAGCCAAGTAAACTGTCTGCCCCGCATCGTTAGT
This sequence comes from uncultured Candidatus Poseidoniales archaeon, assembly GCA_964000875.1. GTDB lineage: Archaea > Thermoplasmatota > Poseidoniia > Poseidoniales > Thalassarchaeaceae > MGIIb-Q1. Next base: position 404 of record CAXFCF010000160.1, on the reverse strand, counting down.
GACATAGTTGCCTCCACCCGGTAGTTGGGTGTAGTCTGCTGCGGTAGCCGCAGGAGGTGCCGGCATCATGCTTGGAGGTGCTGGACGACCTAGTGACTGAGACGCACCGTAGCCCATTCCAAGTTCTTCCTCTTTACCACCACGAAGTAGCAAAACTGCCATTGTGATAGCCACTAGGAGGGCAAGAACCAGAGACCCAGCGATTCCGTATACAAGGACACTTGGTCCAGTCGAGGCCTCGGTTTGGTCACTATTCTGATTGTTGTTGCTGTCCTCGGGTTCGTCAATAGCCTCGGATGGCCTTTCCTGAGTGATGTCAAAGGTCACAGCCTCTTTGGTCTCCCTATCGAATCCTACTGAATCAACCGCAGTAACTGTGAGCTTGACCTGATCACGGAATAGCG
>CAXFCF010000159.1:0-3614 GCA_964000875.1 uncultured Candidatus Poseidoniales archaeon | reverse complement strand
TTCCAGCGTCTACAAAGTGACCAGTGAAAGCGAACCCATTGAGTAAACCTTCCTCGGCTATCGGAGTGTATACATCACGCTCCATGCTGTGTGGGCCATCTGGCATTCGATCAAACACATCTGGCTCCAAGATGTAGCAACCGGCGTTGATCATGTTACTAACTGCATCCTCACGCTTAGGCTTCTCTTGGAAGCGACGAATCCTACCGTCTTCACGAATGTCACAAACCCCGAACCGTGATGGATCCTCGACCTCCCACATGGAGATGGTCGCGAGACCTCCCTGTGAGCGGTGGAAATCAAGCATCTCAGAGACTGGTACACTAGAGAGCAGGTCGCCGTTCATGACGCAGAAGGTCTCGTTGCGCAGGTGCGACCTACAGTTGGCTATCGCACCTCCCGTACCGAGTGGCTCAGTCTCCTCGACGATGGTTACCTTGTACGGCAATTCGACATTAGCGAAGTGCTGCCTCATCTCATCTATCTTGTATCCTGCGGCAAGGATTACCTCGTCGACCAATTCGGTGGGAAGAGCCTCGACGACCCTTTCCAGAAGTGTCTTGTCAAGCATCGGAAGAAGTGGTTTAGCGACATGGTTGGTCCATGGCCGAAGCCTAGTGCCAAAGCCCCCTGCGAGTACTATGACCTGCATAACCCTCTCCAGTAAGGCCTCGACGAATCGCACTTCAAGGCATTGTCTCCGCGACGAGCCAAAATCGAACTGTTTAGCGAATAGTGAAGATTATCGAACTCATCACTCAAGACACTTACATGAACATGAGCAAAAACATCTACACATTCATGCTTGCAGTGCTGATTGTGATGTCTGGATGCATAGGAGCAGGAACTGGTGATGCCAATCAGGAATCTGGCGATTCAGGTGATGAAGCAGGAACTACCACTGTAATCAATAATTACTACAACAACACGAATTACTACAACAACACGACTTTGGATGAACCTGAATGGTTTTCACAAGGTGGTATTGTCGATGTTGAATACAATGGATACCATGATGTGATGAACCACACAGGTCAAAACCTGAGTGGCTATAATACAACAGAGTGCTTCAATCTATGGGGTACTCCTAGTGTCATATCAGGAGGATCGTCAGTACTACCCTTACCCGGCATGGATACCTCAGAATACTCTATTGTATGTGACATATATTTGACTACAATCACTACCCAAAGGGGAGAGATGCTAGTTATCCATGAATACAGTGGAGATGGGCTCACTTTGAACACAACATGTCAAGGAGAAACCGAGACTGGTGTAGGTGTATATGGTGACGAACTGAGAGCCAGAGGCCATGCAATGAATTGTACGCACGAACTATTCATCGGTGAGGTATTACCACAGGATGCGTCTGAATATTTTGATGAAGAAAAACGAACTCGCGTACTCTGGTCAATAGCTTACTCAATACGTGAAGTGACTGTAGTTTAAGTGTAATAGCCTGTTTGAACTTCTCACGCTTGCGCGAGCAAGTCTTCAAGGACGGAGTTCAGTTCGAAAGCACATCTGGAGTGATTCTCGATGAACATCCACGAATATCAGGGTAAGGAGTTGTTCCGACAGGCTGGGCTAGCTGTCCAAGAAGGGGTACACTGCACCACCGTCGAGGAAGCGGTTGCAGCCTATGACGAACTAGGGAGCAAGGTCGTCGCGGTCAAGAGCCAGATACACGCAGGAGGCAGGGGCAAGGGGAACCTGTACTGCCCAGAAAGTGGTGATCTACTGATGGAGGGTGGTGTGAAGATTGCTTTCGACCGAGACCAAGTCGAGGAGTATGCAAGGAACATCCTAAGCCATATCCTAGTAACCAAGCAAACCGGTGAAGCTGGAAAGGTTGTCAACAACCTCTACATTGAAGCAGGCTGCGCTATCGCCCACGAGTACTACCTCGCAATCCTAATCGACAGAGAGGAGAAGATGCCTCTCATCATGGCGTCCACAGAAGGTGGAATGGACATTGAGGAGGTGGCAGAAGAAACACCCGAAGCGATACACAGGGTTCATGTCGACTTGGCCACCGGACTTACCGAAGGACAGGCCTCGGGACTCGCCAAATCACTAGGACTATCAGGCGCTGCAGCCGACTCATTCACCGAACTAATCCAAGGATTGTTCACTCTCTTCGTGGAAAAGGATTGCTCGATGGTCGAGATTAACCCACTTGTCCGTACCGAGGACGACAGAATGGTTCTACTAGACGCAAAGGTGGGTTTCGACGAGAACGCACTGTTCCGCCACCCAGACATCGTCGAGTTGCGGGATCTATCCGAGGAGGAGCCAACTGAGGTCAATGCAAAGGAGGCAGACCTGTCTTATGTCAAGTTGGACGGTGACATAGGTTGTCTGGTCAACGGTGCCGGGCTGGCAATGGCGACGATGGATGTAATCAAACTGTATGGGGGCGAGCCGGCAAACTTCCTCGATGTAGGTGGAGGAGCGACTGAAGAACAAGTGAAGACGGCTTTCAACATCATCCTAGACGACCCGAATGTCAAGGGAATCTTGGTCAACATCTTCGGCGGTATAATGCGCTGCGACATCATAGCGAGAGGAGTTGTCGGAGCAACGGCAGCCTTGGGACTCGATGTACCGCTCGTGGTCAGGCTAGCTGGAACCAACTTCGAAGAAGGAAGGGAAATCCTCTCCACTAGTGGGCTCAACATCCATCCTGCCGAGACTTTAGCCGAAGGTGCAGAGAAGATTGTCGCCCTAGTGGGAGGTGGTCAGTGATGGCCATCTGGATCCCGGAAGACGCGAAGGTCTTGGTTCAGGGAATTACCGGCAACCAAGGGACTTTCCACGCCACTAAGGCTGCTGAGTTCGGCACCAACATAGTCGGTGGAGTAACCCCCCGCAAGGGCGGCCAGACAGTCGGCCTAGGAGTCATTGAAGTCCCCGTATGGGACACTATGGCGGAAGCCATCGAAGCAACAGATGCCGATGCCAGCGTGATCTATGTCCCCCCTAGATTCGCAGCAGCAGCAATAATCGAGGCATCCGACGCTTTCGAATCGGTCAAGGGCGGCGGAGTAATCGTCTGCATAACTGAGGGAATACCTACCTTGGACATGGTTCGTGCCACTGCGCATGTCGCGGGAATCCCATCCGTACGACTCATCGGACCAAACTGTCCCGGAATCATCACACCTGCAGAGGAAGGGGGCGCTAAAATTGGAATCATGCCTGGCCACATCCACGCCAAGGGAAGAATCGGAATCGTGTCGAAGTCGGGCACCCTGACCTACGAGGCTGTAGCTCAGACGATGTCCATAGGTGAGGGACAGTCAACCTGTGTGGGAATAGGTGGCGACCCAGTTAATGGAACCGGATTCATCGATTGTCTCGAAGCTTTCCAAAACGATCCCCAGACTGAAGCCGTCGTCATGATTGGAGAGATTGGTGGAACCGCGGAAGAGGAGGCTGCTGAATGGGTGGCTGAGAACATGACCAAGCCAGTAGTCGGTTTCGTCGCCGGAATGACCGCTCCACCTGGTAAGAGAATGGGGCACGCGGGCGCCATAATAAGTGGCGGGAAGGGAACTGCGGGCGAGAAGGTGGCAGCTATGGAAGCCGCTGGAATCTCGTGCGCAAAGGAT
>CAXFCF010000158.1:0-3654 GCA_964000875.1 uncultured Candidatus Poseidoniales archaeon | reverse complement strand
ATGGTTATGAGGTTTGGATGTGCATGAGGGAGACTGGTGAGAGGAACGAAAGCTCAGCCTGGGTCTGTGATGACTTCGACCCACTAAATTCGAACGATGGATACAATGATTCCGATCGTTGCTTTGATGGGACACTTGGTTGTGGAGATGGCTTTGATGTAGATCGTGATGGTATCATTGAGGTTCATGAGTGGTACACCAACGCTGAGGAGTACTCATATGCCGCTCCGGAGAATTGGACTACCGAAATTCACGGATTGAGGTGCCTCGACTTACTACCAGCTTGTGCTGACAATGTGACTCGACCTACAGGGATGCCTGGATGGCTGGGTACTGATCCTTTGAGAAATGATAGCGATTATTACTACTGGTCTGGCAGCCGTGAGCTCTCAAAGAGCAGCCGCGGCGATTCGATTATTGATGGCTGGGAGGTTTTCTTCGGCCTTGATCCGAGGAATGAGTCAGACAGTTTGTTGGATAGTGATACCGATGGCTGGGATATTGACAGAGATGGTATGATCATCCCCGACGGGTCAAGAGCCACCGTGTATGTAGGGGAGGCTTACTCCAATTTGGAAGAGTATCTTACCTTCATGGATAATGGTTCTTGGGTACGTGCAGGCATGAAATCCGTGGCGATGAATGATCCAACCGCTACCGTCCAAGTATTCGATCAGGGAACTACGCCTAGGATTCTAAACCATGACGTACGGGAAATCGTTGTCGATGAATCATCTGGTAAGGTCTATGTTGGCACCAAGCGTGGAATAACAATCTATGAGCCCATGACTGGAGGTTACTGGGACTTGGCTCTCCAGCCTGGCAACGAGTTGATTGGACTCTCTTCATGGACTGATCAGGGCGGAGAGACACGACTGATTCTAACAACAGACTCTGGGTTAGAGGTCTGGACTATGGATTCGGAAGGATTCGTTGACACGGCGAAGTCGATTACTAAACTCAATCTAGTGGGATTGGTAGGAATACATCCGTTGGATACGGGTTCATCTTCTCTCGATCTTCTACTCGCTGGCGCTAACTCTCGCGCTTGGACGGTAACCATGGATGGTTCGGGGCAGTTCACTGACCTGAGGGTGTCTGATAAGTTGGAAGAGGCGCTTGCTGTAGAGAATGCCACTATACAGGCTGTGGCACACGCATCGCTGGCAGGTGATGGAAAGCGCCTCTACCTCGGTTGTGACAACGGTTTATTGGTTGCAAATACCGATGATGCACAGGGCGACTTCCCTGCAACTTGGATATTCAACCAGACCGACGCCGAGGACTATGTGCGCCAAGCTAACTCAGCAAACATCTCACACTCTGCTAATGTTAGAGCTTTGGTCATTGATGGCCCTAGGCAGCCGGACGGTTCGCTCTCGTCCCAGCAGACACTTTGGATAGGTACAGGTGGTGGTGTCCACCAATTTTCTCTTCTTGATGAGGCCGACCCTGCCATCGCCTTCAATCGCGACAGGATGCAGAATGATGACTTCGACCTTGATGGTGCAAACGATGTTCACGACATTCTACCACTAGGTGAGCAGGTCGTAGTCGCTTCGCGATATGGTACTTGGGCACTGGACGCCAACCATGCTCGCTCGTTCGGAGTGAGTGAGATGCAGACTCGCATCCCCGGTTTTGTCATCGATGTCGATGTTATGACGATAGATGGGAACGACACCCTATTTGCGGGGCTTTACCCTGGTCAGTATTCCAACAGGATGCTAATCAATCCGTTCAGTAACGACTCTGACCTTGACGGTATGCCAGATGGCTGGGAGATAGCCCATGGACTCGACCCCACCGATCCGTTCGATAGGGACGAGGATCTCGATGTCGACGGCATCAATCTCAATCCTTTGACCGATGACTTGATTGATCACAACTGGACAAACCTGGATGAGTACCGCTACATCGCCACCACCCCCGAAGGATGGAACGGCACCGACCCAAGGCTGGCCGACACTGATGGTGATGGATTGTTGGACGGTGCAGAGTATTGGGGCTGGTTCTACACACAGACTAATTTCACCTGCCACTACGAGGTCGGCGAGTATGTTTGTGATGATGCAGAGGGTGAGGCTGCCGCTCAAGTCTACGCGGTAGGATTCCCTGGCACACAGGCAAGTGGAGGAACCGATGCTTCAACAGATCCAACCAATCTGGATACAGATCAGGATGGAATGCCCGACGGTTGGGAAATTGAGAACCGTCGATGGATCGGTACCGAATTCCATGGGGGCAACGAGTGGTCGATGGATCCAAGAGACCCCACCGATGCTTTTGAGGACGCAGATAGCGATGGCTTGTCGAACATCTGTGAATATCAGTGGGAAGTTCTCATGCAGGTCGCACTCGAGAGCGGTTTACCAGCATATGATGAGTCTCTGGAAGCGGTTCAGAACTGGACCAAGATTGACCCCAATAATCCCGATTCGGACGGTGACGGACTACCCGATGGATGGGAGGCTCGTTACTCCTGTTCTTGGCTCCTTGAAAATCAGGGGATTAATCCACTGAACGGCAGTGATGCGTTAAACAACCCAGATGGCGATGGCTACGATGTTAACCGCGATGGAGTCTTGTCCCCTGATGAGGAGTTCAACAACTGGATGGAGTACAACATCAAGGACATCCAGATGTTTGGCAATGTCTCAGATTCTGGTGACGCTCTACCTGGAGGATTCAACACTTCACTGTGGCATGATTCCTGGGTCTCCAGTGCATCTCGTCCATTCGGTGAGTATGCTAGCGGTTCGGCCATCTTGTTGCAACCATTCACCCCGCTGGAGTTCCAAGGTTCGTCAGATCCACTCTCTGCTGATAGTGATGCAGATGGCATGCCTGACGGTTGGGAAGTTTGGTTTGCAAGGTGGGATACCTTCGATTCACGCTGGACTTTGAACCCGATGAACGAGACAGATTTGTTCCTCGACCCTGACGGTGACGGGATGACCAACTGGGAGGAGTACAATGTCATTGACGCCAACATGACTGAGACCGACGCTAACCAGACTTCACCGCAGTATCACCCGTTCGCTCTCGGTAACCAAGTGATACTCGTACCGTGGAACTCAGCGGCAGGAACCCTTTCGTTCGGTACCTACCTAACCCCTGAGCAGTACAATCACTCAGGTCCTACCTGTGATCCTAACAACCCCGATTCAGATGGAGACGGCCTCATCGACGGAATCGAACTTCTGTTCACACAGTGGAACTACAGTTTCTCCAACTGGACGCTAAATCCTCTAGTTGCCGGAGATGGCGGTGGTGACGGAGATCAGGACGCCCTCACCGACAGACAGGAACTCAATTTGACATACGAGAATCCGCTGAACGGTGGTTTAGCTCCACCAGATGCGCCCAAGATGTGGGAGGCGGCATACATGGAGAGCATGTTCAACTTCACCAGTAGGCTCCAAGGCATCCTTGACGGGAAGTTGGGTAGGGCATACCTTGCCTTGGATCAGTTCGACGAGTGGGTAGTAGAGATTGCAGGACACGATGGTAGCCTACCAATTTCGCCATCGCCGCCACCCCTTTTGGCGACTCTAATTGGAATCACTGATCCGACCAACAACGACACTGACGACGACGGAATGATCGACGGTTACGAGTATTGGTTCACAGAGTGGGACTTAGAAGGAAATA
>CAXFCF010000157.1:0-3656 GCA_964000875.1 uncultured Candidatus Poseidoniales archaeon | reverse complement strand
TGAACAGGTACATCGACGAATGGGGTTCAGGCGCAATTGTGTTCCGTCACGGATTCTGCTCGGGATTGAAAGTCGATGGCGTGGAGATGCTCGATGCGACTCCACTCGACCTAACCATGTTACTAGAAAGTGAAGATGAGACAAAGCTCACCTGAGGCAGTCTTCAGATAGAGAGACCTTGGTCGCGCTCATGCCTTGAGACTCAAGAAATAGGACAAGTTGGTCACGATCGGATTCACTCAAATTATAATCGAGAGACGCAGGTAAAATCACTACGCTCTCACCGAGCATGCATAGATGACAGGAAACCTTGGTCTCCAAATTGCTGGCGGCTTCATTCACACAAGAGAGAAGTTGAGTTCTGTTAGAATCGGATGCGAGTCCTGAATTTTCAGCGAAACGAGTCGATGCAGTGAGTATTTCTTGCCAACGTTCAGAATTCCAGTTCCCTTGTTGTAGTGATTTCAACTCGGACTCACCAGCCGCACTGATTGCCTTCTTCCATTCGATATCATCGATGTATGAACCAGTCTGCTTGGTCTCAGTGGCTCGCCAGGCGACCACCATCGGGATATCTAGGTGCCAGCCATCGACAACTCCTCGGGCACTCTCGTTCGCAGTTAACGCCGTTGGACTTCCAGCAACACGACGAAGATCCACTCCACCTGCCCACATTGCAGATACATCACCGAGACCTCCTGACATACTTCGCTCGACAAGGTGAGCTACAGCGAACGCCATCGGGCGAGCCTCTTCGTCATCAATTCCTATGGCTCGAAGCAGAGCGAGGGCGCTGGCCATAGACGCTGATGCGGATAGCCCAAATCCCTGTTGAGTTGGAAGTGATCTGTTCTGAACAAAATACCAATCATGTGAATTGACCTCTGGGAATGAGGCAGCGACTATTTCGAGTGTGTTTCGATATATGTCAACCGAACCTGTACCTGAAACATTACCGCTACCTGGTTCCGATGAAACAGACACCTCACAGACGGGGTTAGTTCCCTCTATGCAGAGTCCTACACCTCGGCTACCTTGGTCAAGTGGGTCATCATGGTTGTCATCGATGCTGAATAGCAAAGTGACATGGCCCGAAGATACTGCACTACCTTGCAAACGCAACACCTCCGGTGGAACCTATCGGGCTCCGTCGGCCACTTGTTATAGCAAGGCGCTCAAAGCGCTTCCGCGAGATCGTCGGAAATATTGGCGAACCTTGACGAGAGCATCTTGCATGCGTGCTCAAAGCAAGCACGAGCAGACATCGAGCCATCGGTTTGGAACTTGAACAAGAACTCCCCTTCAACATCCTCGAGAGTGATGGCTTCCTTGAACTCAGATTCCAACTCAGTACCTGGGCCCACATGGTTCAGATCTGATCGCAATAGATCGACCTTGGCAATGTCTGTTAGAGTGCCATTCTTGTCAAAGTCCTTGGCGGTGATGTTCAAATCTAGTTCGAAGAGAAGTTTCGAGCGGGTCTTGACATTTATCTTACCATGCTGGCGAGCTCTGAAGGTAACACCTGCTACTGGCGAGAACTTAGCGTGGTCTCTCCCCCTACCCATAACTGCGTAGAAGTAAGCGTGGAACGCTTGACCCTCAAACAACTTGGTCAAAGGCACATCTCCGTAAGCTTCAGGGATGTCGAGCTTTCTGTCACCAATGACATTCATTTCGGAGGCTCGTACAACATGACCACCGGCCTCACCACTTGATGAGACAGTGTAGATAATCTGACATCCTGGGCACCCTCTTTGCTCCTCTACAAGAGTGGCGCACTCAGGGCACTCAGCCTGAAAGTGGAACTCATCGTGGAAAGTCGGTATCGGCAGCATGGCGAATCGGTGAGCCAACTGCTCCTCGGGAATCGCATAGTTAGACTCAAACATCTCGCCGGTAGCCTCATCCTTGAATATTCCAAGTTCTACTCGCATCTGATCGATAGCGAACTTGGGAACATCGGCGATCATTGTGCGCCTCAATGCGTTGACAAAGGCTCTATCCGTACCGGACATCAGAACCCTCATGCTGGTTTCATCTTCATCGATTACTTTGATTTTCACCATTTCATTCACCTCTAATCATACCCTTCGACCGCGGCGGCCACCCTTAGACTTGGTTCCATCATGTGGTCGTGGAGTGCAATCTTCAATCCTAAGCACTTGGATACCTGCACGAGTCAAACTTCTGACCGCTTGCTGGGCTCCTGGACCAGTGTTGGGGCTCTTGTTACCACCAGCTCCGCGGTATCGTACAATGGCTTGTGAGAACCCTTTCTCATGAAGTGATTCAGCAATGCGCTCTGCAGCACGAATAGCTGCGAATTGGCTGCCCTTGTCGCTACCTTTCTTCACTACTTGCCCACCAGTGCACTTGGCAATGGTCTCAGCACCAGTCAAATCAGTGGCGTTGATCAGGATGTTATTGTAAGAACTGAATATGTGTATGACGCACTTGCGGGACATCACTCATCACCTCCCTCTGAAGTATCCTCGGCACTTGGTGCAGCCTCAGCGGCTTCGGAAATCTCTGCAACCTCTTCAGCGGTGGGAACGCCCTCACGGGTCTCCAATTCCTCACCCTCTTCACCGTAAGATGCAGCGGAGCGGATGTTCTCAATCTCCTCTCTAAGTGAGTGCCCAGCATCTGCCAGAGGCGAAGATGGGCTGTACTGGAGAGTAGCCTCCTCATCACGGGTCAAGACATATCCTGGGACGGTCATTATCTGATCACCGATGGCTATGTGGCCGTGTATGAGTAGTTGTCGAGCTTGCTTTGGGCTCGATGCTAATCCCTTGTAGTATACTTGTGACTGAAGGCGGCGAGCCAATACATGCTCAACATTCATTCGAAGGATGTCGTCGAGGGTCGAGCCCTCTGGTAGAAGTCCTCGGCGGTATAGTGAGTCGATTAGGTCGGCCTTCTCCCTCATTGCGTGATCTCCGGTATCGCTAGTAGCAATGAGTCGCATGGCGTTCGATCGCCATCTCCTCAACTTACTGCGAGCCTTCCAGATTTCTCGGTGGTTACGGAGACCATAGTTGTGGATGAGTGTTCGCTCCTCCTCAATTCTCTCCGCTTGCCATGGGTGCTTTGGCCCTTGCCACTGTCTGCGGCTAAACTTTGGATGTCCCATGCTTTCTCACCTCAATTCTTCCTCTGGACTCCAAGAGTGAGTCCACTACGTCCGTTAGCTCTGGTTCGCTGACCACGAACACGTGCTCCCGCTGCATGACGTACACCACGGTAGCTCTTGATAGCCCTATGTCGGTCAATGTCGTCCTTCCTAGTCATGTCCACCTCTTGCGAGAACAAGTGCAACTCATCTCCTGTGAGAAGGTCACGCTGCCTGTTCAGCATCCATAGTGGCACATGAGTCGGATACGATTCAATAACGCCGTTCAGTGCTTCGATCTCCTCATCGCTCAAGGTACCCGCGACCTTGTCGCGGTCGACACCTGCGATCTCACAGAGGTTGATGGCAGTTCTCTGCCCAACACCCTTGATCGAGGTGAGTCCCATTGCGATGGGTTTCAGTCCATCGACATCAGACTGAGCGAGCCTCAGAATATACCTGAAGTCATCACCCAACTGACTTTCGTCAATCTTTGCCATTTTCGGTTCCCCCGTGTTCACCGGTAGTCCGGTGGCTG
>CAXFCF010000156.1:0-3671 GCA_964000875.1 uncultured Candidatus Poseidoniales archaeon | reverse complement strand
CTTGAAGATGCCAACATGACAGTATACGAAACTCTGTATCTCCTTAGTGGTAACACCCCCTCCGCTGCAACATCTGGTTCTTGTGCGACAGCATACCAGACCGGCGGAAATGGTGCACAACCCCGCTCAACCGCACTAGGTTTAGTCCCTGGTGATGATTCAGGAGGAATTAGGTCTCTGACAGAGGTTGTTTTCAACGGGGCTGCAACCAACCTTCCCTCTGATGGTGGCTATTACTCTGAGTTTTGGGGACCGGGTTCAACTTGGGCTTGCCATTCATGGAAGGATTCGAATGGCAATGTTCCAGGTAACCCCCCAACCCAGAGAGATCACAAGTGGAACCCAAACGCAACCAAGATAGTAATGCCCATTTCAGATGAAGGCCCATATGGAGGATTCCCAGTAGACTCAAATGACGCTCAGAGCATCAACGAAGCTCACGACGCCTGTGTCCTAGCGGGCGTTACCCCTGTGCCTATGTATTCAGGTAACAATCAAGAGGTAGCATCTGCGTCTATCGATTTAGCTAAGTGTCCTAATGGACAAGTATCCACAGGTAGCAGACTTTGCCCCGGCTCTACTATTCGCAACACCGATGCAGGCGGTCAGGCATACGCTTTCCCATCTGGAGGTGGAAACCAGATGAGCCTCCTTGTAGAGGCAATGATCTACCTTGCCACCAATAACTCTCGTGAGATATACATGTCAGTACTTGACCCACATTCCTTGGTCGACAACCCACCTTCTGGATGGGGCTATGGTGATGCTGGACACCAAGTTAGCGGTAATTCCTACATAGAGAGAATTGGACCTAGTATAGATTCTAATGGGTATGGCAACCTAGTTGTTGTTAACGACACTAGGATTACCATCGATGACGCTTTCAGTCTACACCCCTCAATAGCTATTGACTCTAGTGGTAACACTCACTTAGCTTGGATGGATGGCCGCGGATATGGTTTCGACAAGGACGATAACTACGAGGTATGGTACACCCGCCTCCGACTACGAGGCTCCTCCGAATGGAATGGGGCTCACGGTGGTTTGCCAAGTTATGGTATCAAGCAGATTTACGACTATCCTATCTCTTTCTTTGAGGGTAAGAACAACGTCCCCCCATCTCGCCCTTGGGGACCATCATCCTATATGCCATCTATTCTAGCAGACAACCAAGATAACATTCACATTGCTTGGTTGGAGAATTCTAACGCTACTGCTGGCGAGACAGTGATGTATACTAGGTTGAATCACACAAATGATGCATATCCAAACGGCATACCACTCAATTCCTTAGCAACGGCTATTCTTGATGAATGGGAAGCAGTCCCGATTACTGAGTGGGCATCCGACAAATTAGGTCCTAACACTGGAAGATCCCCAGAATTAGGACAGCCCCCCGCATTCGCAAACGACCTTGGAAGCGGCGCTCATGTTGTTTGGTCTGACACTACTAAGTGCGATGGAACCTCAAACAACAACATGTACACGATATGCTACACTCACGTGCTGACAGGTCAGGTTGATGTATTCCTAGAGGACGGTGAAGCCGATTGGTTGCACATCATTGAGCCCGGTGAAGAGACAATTTTCAACATGACCATCAACAACACCACACCAGGTCCTATTGACCTAGTTGCAGACACTTACTCCCTCAACACCAGTATCATGTGTTTAGTCCCCCGGGAGATAGCCGAGGCGCATGACATTTCACAAAACTGCAACGCAGGCAACTGGTCGATGACTCTCTTCTTCGCCAGTAACCACACAGCTATTTTCCCAGATACAGGGATTTATCTCAAGGGAGGAGAGTCGGTTAGGATATACCTGAGAGTCAGAGCACCATCAGTGTACCAAGCACATCACGATGAGAATGCTTACGTTACAGTATCGGCCGTATCTCACAAAGATCCGGCAATTCGTTCGGACAGACTTACTCTTACAATGATGGATGTTGTACACGGTATTCAACTTGATACAACTCACATGCAAGCAGATGTAGAACAGGGTCAGACGGCAATATTTTCGATTACTATCACTAACACCGGCAATGTCTACGACACCTTCGCCTTCTATGATCCAAACACCATTGAAGGTCAAACAGAATGGCTCTTGCCATTCGGTTGGCAAGTAAGGTTCCCTCTTCAGGTATCATTAGATCCTGGGCAATCTGTTACGAAGAACTTGGAAGTAACCATCCCATCGGCACAGGAGCCAGGTACTTTCGCGATTTTCCTCAAAGGCTGGTCTACGGGCGAACCTCGGAAATCAGTGGCTGCTGGTTCAATGGATGTCCTTGAACTTTGGATCAATGTATCTATTCGTTCGACTGGTAACATTGTCTTCGAGATATACGATACTACCGAGTATGTATTACCTGGAGAATGTGCTTCCTATGACATTGATGTCATCAAGAATTTCCAACCAGGATGGATTGTATTCACCACACCAGGTGCTCCCGAAGCGAGGCCGGACGAAATTCCCGAGCATGTTTGGAAGGAGGATCATTGGACACTCAATCTTGATTTCAAGAACGCCCCAGGTGGTAATTCAGTGAGTATGAGTGAACCTCGCCATTGGTCGACTATTGCTTACCCATACACCGTGACTGCGATAGTCTGTGCACCAGATAACGCAAATGCAGGACTTGGACCAGCATTCACCGTCAAGGCACACTTAGACGGCGCAACTAGAGTCAGTGATTCAGTCATCCTGTCTACAAATGTCGTTCATGTTTATTCATTGGATTCGAATGTAGTCGGAATGTCACCACCTTACGAGTATGAAGTTGACCCATCTGAGAAACTATCAGTTGTAGTCAGCACTGTCAACAATGGTAATGGTCCAGACAGGTACGATGTGCGTCTAGCTCGTGTTACAGATCTATCTACTGGTATTGAGGTTCTATGGGATGTTGAGATTCCTCGAGCCACTCTCGGTGAACTGTTGCGTGATGAAACCGGCAACGCAACGATTGACATCAATGTCCCAGATCAAGTAACTGCAGGTGATTATGAGATAGTTCTAGATGTGTTTAGCGAGGAGTCATATCCAGACAGCAGCGGGCGTTCAACTAGACTCAGAGATACCCTGACGCTGAAAATAACCGTCAATGAGTTCCACGATATGCAAATATTACTAGATCCATTCGTAGAGTCAGATATCAAAACAACCGCACCAGGAAGGACGGTCAAATTCAACCTCAATGTCACTAACAACGGTAACATTGCTGACCGACCTACTCTACACAACCACACCATCGACTTGACTTCTGGTATGTGGGATGAAAACCCAGGAATGAATCATCTGGATAAGTGGCAAGTATCTTGGGCGGTAATGGATGGTCTATTCGAGACTCCATGCAGACAGATGGCAGTTGGAGAATCAGCTCCTGAGGACGAATGTGTCCGCCATGCTGACGGAACTTGGATTCTACCCAACATGGCTGCTTACTCAACGATACCAGTGGTAGCCATAGTCAACATTAGTGGTGAAGCTGCATTAGGTAACCAAGAGATAGGACTCAAGGTTCGCTCATTCTTCGGTAACATGCTCGAGAATGGTGATACAGATGATAGTGAGTCATGGGAAGGCGATTTACTAGATACCAACGAATTAGCTGTTACTATTAGATTGAGGGCACCAAACCTGCGCTTCGAAGAAGTCATCGCAGA
>CAXFCF010000155.1:0-3703 GCA_964000875.1 uncultured Candidatus Poseidoniales archaeon | reverse complement strand
AGAGTCTCACCCAATCGGCAGAAGTCAGCAGTCAGGATGCTTGGGCATACATACATGCGAGGTCACCTCAATGTGTCCGAGGGGTGAGAGGTTCTCAATCCTTGACATGGTGGACGGCAGGTTGAATAGCCGCCTCTCCCGGATTCGTAAGGCATCGGAGAGTGTAGGCATGGCAGGCGGATTGGTTGAGGCATCGGACGCAACGTTCGACCAGGTTACGAGTGGAAGTGAATGGGTGTTAGTGGATTTCTGGGCGCCATGGTGTGGCCCATGCAAGATGATTGCCCCCGTCCTTGAGCAAATTGCTGCCGAGAGAGATGACCTAACAATCGCCAAGGTCAATGTGGACAACAACCCGAACTCTCCTGGAAGGTTCGGCGTACGAGGTATTCCAACTCTAGTCCTCTTCCACAATGGAGAAGCCGTTGACCAGCAGACTGGTGCTATGCAGAAAGCAGGATTCGACCAATGGCTAGGGCGCCACATAGGATAATCAGTCAAGTGCGTCTGACAGCGCCTTGCGGCGATCATTCATCGCATCGCCTACTTCCCTGAGAAGGCGTTCGCGCATCGCTTCGTGCAACCAAAGTCCATCATCGAACTCAACAATTAGTCCTCGAACCAATAGATCGGTCGGTGGTGTTCCCTCCATCCCCGTGAGTTCAGCGAGAATCGGCCACTCGACCGGCCTCTCGGCAACTGCTAGGTAGGCCAATAGATCTCGATGCTCATCTGGGAGTACTTCGAGAATCTCCTCATCCAGGAACCGGAGCCAATCGCCATGAACCGCATCTCCGTACATCTCGAGAAGTTCCATTGCTAGAGGATGTCCTCCTGTCAACTTGTGAACCTCTTGCGCGGTAGGCGTCTCTTCGGAATCGAAGTTCTCCAACCAGGCCTCTATCTCCTCTATCGATAATCCACTCAGTGACATCTCGGAGACTAAACCGCGCGTGTGCACATCACGCCTATCATAGAACGAGAGCTTCGTCCGTGAGATGAATACTAGGCGAAGAGGTGTCTGCTCAGCGATTTGGAGTAGTGCACCCATCAAGTGTCCAGCTTCCTTCTCCACATTGTGTACATCATCGAGAACCAGTAGAACATACGGTGGAGCATCTCGCTTCTCACCCATATCCTCAAACACGCGCTCTCGCAACCGCTCAGGATCTGTGAGGTAAGCAGTAAGTCGACGTCGATACAAGTCAACATCAAACTTCGCCGCCGGCGAAGTGGGGAGTGACTCCAATATGGCATATGGATCCCATTCAGACTCCTTCTTCGAATCAATGCCGAGTCTGTGTAAGAGGCTTGTCGCTAGACCAACCGCAGTATCCCAAGGCTGGCAAGGATAGTACATCACTCTGAGATTGGACTCACTGTCCAATCTAGCGTTCAACCAGTGTGAAACCAAGGTTGTCTTACCGCTTCCAGCTATGCCGCTGACCACCAATGCCGGAGTTCTTCCAGTATACCATTCATCGAGTTCACCCCTTTGGCTCTCGCGGCCATGGACTTCTCGAGTGTCGGGTGCTCGTACATGGTAAGTTGAGTGGGCACCAGCGAGCAGTTGTACCCTACCTGGTGGGGGGCGAGAGTCGCCGCGTTCGATACGACCTAAACGAATGTCACCATATTGGAGCATGCCTTCACTGATTGCCATCATGAGGACCTGTAAAAGCGTGAGATTACTGTCCAACTTATCGGCCGCCGAACCCGCCTCAACTTCGAGTAAATCACCGTTGGAATTCCTGACTAATACTGGAGTCTTACGAATGTCAGAAATACGTCCTCGCATCTCTTCCAAACCGGCCTCAGTCAACTGCCAAGTCTTCTGGCGCCTTGTCTCGCCACGAATCTGACGAGTGTGCTCGCTTACCATGCCATCCTTAACCAGAGGACGCATAGCTCGAGAGACATTTGGAGGATGTAGTCCACAAGATGATGCTATGCCTGGACGGGTTATCGAAGAGGTAACGATGAACTGATCCACCTGATGTTCGTTCTCCAGCAGATGGAGGAGAATTCGGTCGCTGACCGAAAGAGAGACGCGTAGCGGGGTCTCGGACATCAGTCTGATGCGGGCATCGCGCCAGCATTGAAGCATTCGCCTACAGAACCCTTGTTTTTTGGATGAATTGAGGGGTGGTTTTGATGCGAGTAAGGGGAAACTCCTATGAAAAGGAGGCTATCGCCGTAGGCGATGTCCCTAGTTAGATTGGAAACTCGGCGCATTTCATCTGCGGCTCTCGTCGCCCTGATGGTATGCTCCCTACTGGTTCCGATAGCCGGAGCCGTGGATACTGACGGAGACGGTGTCGATGACAGTGTCGATGATTGCATCTACGCCCCTGGCAACAGCACTGTTGACAGAGACGGATGCCCTGACACAGATGGGGATGGAACCTCTGACTGGAACGACCGGTGGTCGATGCCTGTGCAGGGTTGGACTACAAACTCGACCAGTTGGCAGGGCAACACCGACATCATGGATGCTGAAATCAACCCTGATGGGACTATGGTCGCATTCGCCATGTCTAACGGATATGTTCGAATCCACTTAATTTCCACCAAGACAAACTTCCTATCTCGTGATTTAGGTGGAGGTGACTCAATCTTGGCTCTCGACTGGAGTCCTGACGGAACGATGATTGCGGCTACTATCGGGGATGGTGGTGACCATTTACATGTCATGCACTCAACCAACCTCACCGACATTTGGAACTACGACATCGATACCGGGGGTAACGACGATGCTGGTGATGTCGAATTCAGTCCAGATAGCACATATGTGGCATATGTAATGGGTAGAGCGAATACCAACAACGGAGTCACAGGATTAGCAGAGGTTCTCTGGGCTTCAAACGGTACAGTTGCTGACACTCTTGACCCCTCAAGTGTGGAAGACGCATACGACAGTGTTGCTTGGAGTCCTGATGGAACCAGATTGGCAATCGGTGGGCGGGGCGAGATATTCATCCACGCTGTCGGTACATGGTCATCGATTACCACCTATACCATCCACGGCAGTGGAGATCAACCACGAATCAATGGGCTCGACTGGAGTCCAGATGGTAATTGGATAGCTGCGTGTGACCAATACGCATGGAGTGGACAAGGTAACAGCATCCATGTCCTGAACGCGACCAACGGCCAGGGTGTATGGGACGATGACGGAAGCACTTCCTGCTTGACAACAAAATTCTCTCCTGACTCACGCCAAGTAGCAGTAGGCTGGAATTACTATCAGTCAAATGGAAACCAAGTGATAATTTACGAAACCACTGATGGAACAGAGATTGAAACCCTGCAAGGACCCTGCTCCGGTGGCTGCGGTACAGTGGAAGGTCTGGACTGGTCACCAAACGCTCAGTGGATTATATCAGGACACGGCCGTGACAACGAGCGAGCAATCTGGTGGAGAATGGATCCAGATGTAGATCTGGACGGCTACTACAACGATGTCGACGACTTCCCCAATGACGGAACCCAGTGGGCAGACTCAGATAACGACGGATATGGCGACAACCCGCCCCCAGCCTATCAGGGAGACGAGTGCCCTAACGATCCAGGTACTTCAACCGAGGATCGATTCGGTTGTCCTGACGCGGATGGTGACGGTTGGTCAGATCAGAACGATGACTTCCCAAGTGATATTCACCAATGGTCGGATGCTGATGGAGATGGTTATCCAGATAATGTA
>CAXFCF010000154.1:0-3703 GCA_964000875.1 uncultured Candidatus Poseidoniales archaeon | reverse complement strand
CCAGTGCCAACAGCAGTACCACCCAAAGCTAACTCCAACAAGTCGTCCATTGCTGATTCAATCCTGCGGATATCCGCATCGAGCATAGACACATACCCTCCAAACTCTTGTCCTAATGTCAGTGGAACCGCATCCATTAGGTGGGTTCGACCAATTTTTACTACACCCTCAAATTCCTTCACTTTCACTCGAAGTGCATCACGAAGGTGGCGCACGGCTGGAAGCAAGCGGTGATGGAACTCCTCAGCAGCAGCGATGTGCATCGCCGTAGGGAATGTATCATTGCTTGATTGTGCCCGATTTACATGGTCATTAGGGTGAACTGGTGTTTTGCTACCTAGAGTTCCTCCAGCCAACTCGATTGCGCGGTTGGCGATAACTTCGTTTGTGTTCATGTTTGATTGAGTTCCAGACCCAGTCTGCCAAACTTTGAGGGGAAAGTGACCATCCAAACTCCCTGAGATGACTTCGTCACACGCTAGCGAAATCAGATCTGCTACTTCTTGATCCAATTCTCCCAAAGAGGCGTTTGTTTCTGCCGCGGCCTGTTTCAATATACCAAAGGCGCGGATTATCGCTCGCGGCATGAGATCATCACCTATGTCGAAGTTTACCATCGACCTAGCGGTTTGACAACCATAGTATCGGTCAGCAGGCACTTCCATGTCACCCATCGTGTCGGATTCGATTCGAATATCTCCAACTTCTGCGGTTGCAAAGATTTCTTGGACATTTGAATGATCTTTAGGGGGTTGCGCTTCAGCTTCCAGACCCTTACGTATCAGTCTAGCGACCGTTGCGGATCTTCCATCTTTCCGCCCTCTCCCTGTTTTCCTATCAAGTTGCTTTGCAAGATCCTCGGGCAAACTGAGGCTCACGATCCTTCGGTCACCGGCACGATGCTTCGCCATAGTTAATCGTCTTATTATTTACTTAATAAGTTGACGCTACGCGCAGCATACAGTATTCAATCAATCGATCAGCTATGGCGCTAATTTAACCGATTTAGAACCGGTTCAGGATCTTCGAACTGAGTTGATTCGCATGGGAGTGACTGGCCTGTCTCCAGGGCCAGTGGAGCATCCTTCTATTTTCTTGATTACATCCATTCCGTCCACGATTTTGGCGAATACTGGATGTTTGGATTGGGTGCGCATGTCCCACCAGTCTAGGAACTGGTTGTGTGCTGTGTTGATGAAAAATTGAGAACCGCCGCTGTTAGGTCTTCCCGTGTTTGCCATCGACAGTGTTCCCACATCATTTGAGACTTGGAATTCAGAGGGGTGTTCATCTTGGATGGTGTATCCAGGGCCGCCTGTACCACATCGAGGAGAGTTAGGATCTGATGAGTTTGGGCATCCACCCTGAATCATAAATCCACTAATTACCCTATGGAAGTGTAGGCCGTTGTAGTAACCCTCGTCTACTAGTTTGAGGAAGTTACCAGCGGTAATAGGCATCTGCTGGTCATATACTTCGATAGTCACATCTCCTTCACTTGTGCTCATAATCACGGTGGTCATGGAATTGGGCGAGAGTAGACCAGACTTGAGGATGATGGTCTTGGACTTACACCTCAACTTTCCATGTCAGATAGAGTAGAGAGAGGAATGAGGGGGATACCAGCTTCCTCAAACGCTTCAGTTCCACCTTCCTCTCTATCGAGGATGGTGATACAAGCAATGACATCACAATCGATATCGGTTAATCGGGTGACAGCCTTGAGGGCTGAACCACCGGTAGTCGTTACATCCTCAAGGATTACACACCTATCTCCTGCCTCCAATGTCGAACCTTCCACACCAGGTGGGTTTCCTGTTTTCCTACCACCTCGCCCCTTCGGTTCCTTGCGAATGATGAACCCTTTCAAAGGACTTCCAGTACCTGCCTTGGCGATGGCAATTCCAGTAAGTGGTACCGCACCGAGTTCCAATCCACCAACAGCGTGGACATCACCTATTTGCTCCAATCTGTCGTGGATTAAGACGCCTAATAGGTGAGCACACTCTGGATCCATCATAACCGGTTTCATGTCGAAGAAGTGTCGACTGGTTCTGCCACTAGCCAGCGTGAATTCCTCAGTATCTGATCTCAACCAAGCGAGGTCTCGTACTTTCTCGACTAATCTTCCCCTAGCCTCTTCTACAGTTGTGGACTCTCCCATACTCTCGACCGGTTTCGACGCTTTGACAGCGGCGCATCAACGTTGTGCGGGTCGATTGTTAACTTCAGACTACATTAGTGGCCTAGGAGAATGACTTTGAGCAGCCGTCGTCCGAGGTCAGTCGTTGGTAGGACGAGGGCGAATCTAGATGCTTCATCCATGGAACGAGGAACGCCACCTTGCGGAGATGGAAGACTACCATTTTCGACTTGATGAGAGGTGTGAAGTAGAGTATCAGATAGCTGAGGCTGCCCGTTCTCTAGGAAAGGACATCATCGAGCGAGTGGAGATACCTCGCGCATCCGATCTCGCGGATAGAACCGAGAAGTTACTCGAGAGGGATTACCTCAGGGGGTTACAGATATCATCAGAGATTCGTGACCTCCTCTTGGAAGAGGACAGAGAGACCACCGCCATACAGATGGCCAAGGTGGTTGGTAAGAGGATGTATGAACGGGAAGGAGATCTCGCTACAGCGGTAGAAGTTGGTTTGCGTGTTGGCCTTGCTATTCTCACTGAGGCTATTCTGGTTGCTCCACTTGAAGGGATTAGTAATGTCAGATTGCTCAACAATGCCGACGGTTCTCAGTTCGTCTCGGTTGATTTCTGTGGGCCAATCAGAGCGGCAGGGGGTACGGCTCAAGCTCTAGCTGTGCTCATCACTGATGTAGTTCGCAGGGAACTCGACATAAGCCCATACATAGCGAGGATGGAAGAGGTAGAGAGAGTTAAGGAAGAATTTGGCCTTTACAGGAAAAATTTGCAGTATCGACCCTCGCCAGAAGAGATTGAGATGATTGTCAAGGCTTGTCCCATCATGGTCAACGGTGAATCCACTGAGGAGGAGGAGTGTGCTGGTTATGGCAACCTCGAGAATGTAGATGGAACAAGGGTCAGAGGTGGTGTCTTATTGGTCATCGGCGAAGGTTTGTGCCTCAAAGCACCGAAGGTTCAGAGACATACGGAGCGCCTCAATGTAGAGGGTTGGGAGTTCATCAGCCACTTCGCTAACAAAGGCAAGGACGCAAGTGAGGGTGGGGAGAAGCGCAAGTCACGATTGGTAAAGCAAGATGATCGGTTCATGGATGACATCATCGCCGGGCGCCCAGTTTTCGGAGAACCATCAGCCCCTGGCGGTTTTCGGTTACGTTATGGCCGAACACGCGCGACTGGACTTGCGGCCGCCTCACTCTCCGCTGTCACAATGCACGCTCTGGGTGACTTCATCGCTGTTGGCACTCAGATGAAGATAGAACGACCGGGTAAGGCGTGTGCTGTTACTCCATCTCACCGATTACAAGGCCCCACATGTCTACTCGAAGATGGAACCTATGGACGCATGGATTCGTTGGATATGTACAAGGGCGCCTCAAAACAGGTTAGGTCGATATGGGACAACGGGGAGTTGATGCTCGGTTACGGGGAGTTCATGGAGAACAACAAGAATCTCGTTCCCTCTGGCTACAATCGTGATTGGTGGGCTGCTGATATGCTTCAAGAATTGATTGACGATGATTCAGTGTAACGATTCGCAGCTTC
>CAXFCF010000153.1:0-3711 GCA_964000875.1 uncultured Candidatus Poseidoniales archaeon | reverse complement strand
AAGATTATGTTACTAGTTCCCTCGGCGAACTAGGTCGCCCAGGGGAATGGCAAGCGACATTGACTATGGTCGACAATGCTGGAAATAGCAGGACAATCGAGTTGAGGGAAAAATTCACTGCTCAAGAGCCAAATGGATCGGCGCGGGTAATGACGCCAGGATCTCCCGAGAGCCTCTTTGTCTTGATTACTTTCATTGCTACAATCCTGTTTGTACGCAGGAAGCGATCTGATGCCTCGAAATGGGACGCACCTTTTGTTTCAAATGTTGACATGGATTTGATTGAAGATCGTTTGGAATTGGATGTACTCACTCCCTCATTGGAAGAATTGGCCAGCCCCTCTTCCCACGGTCCAGTGGGAAGCCCCAATGATCCAAGTAATCTGAGTGTTGAGTCTGAAACTAACTTTGTCCAAGAAGTCCATGATATTTCCAACAAGGAGTAGATATGTTGAAAGAAATACTCTGCCGCTCAAGATTCATGGGTAATAGGCGCATTTCACTTATCCTGTCCTTTCTGATGCTTATCACGACTGCAGTGCTTCCTGGCTTGACAAACGCTGCCGATGGCGATGGGGACGGCAGTGACGACAGCGTCGATGACTGCCCGTTCGCTTGGGGGAACAGTACGGCGACTCTGATGGATTGCCCTGACAATGATGGGGACGGCATCGCAGACTCACAACAGGATTCAACTGGTGATTGGGGTGAATCCGGTAGGGAGATGTACCAAGGATTGGGGGGATGGAGTTCAACGGTTCGAGCTGTTGCCTGGGCGCCTGATGGAACCTACCAATTGGCCGGCGGAAGTACCAACCAAGTCCGAGTTTATGGGCCTGCTGGAGCAAGTTTCGGCTCCATAATGAGTATGACTGATGATGTAAGATCGATTGCCGTATCGCCAAACAGTTCGTATATTGCGGCGGCTGGATACGAGGGTTCTGGGACTTCCAATCTTCTTGTCATGGAGTACGAGCATTCAACTGGTAATTCTTCCATTGTGGCAAACCTTAGTAGTCACATAACTGGTGATTTGTACACAGTCGCTTGGTCGAATGATGGCAACTATCTCTACAGCGGCGGGGAGGATAGGTACATCAGGATGTTCGATGTCAACACATGGCAAGTCGAGCGTTCGTTCTTGATGCCTGAGTCGGTCTATAGCGTAGTTCCGACGCCTGACAACCGTTTGATAGCATCGACAAACGGCCAAGAGACTTCAATGAATTGGACTTCTAACGGAACCTCCTACTTTGCACTACATAACCACACTTCGACGACTCTCGCCCTAGATATCAGCCCAGATGGTAGGTGGTTGATATCGGGTGGTAACGACAACCGTTTGAGTGTCTACGATGTCAAAAACAAGACTCTCAATCAGTCGATATGGACGGGTTCGGATGTCAACGCGATATCATTCTCTCCCAATGGAGGCTACTTCGTAATCGGCACAGATGGTTCTAGCGCTAGTGTATACAGGGTATCTGACTGGACCTCAATCGATTCGTTCGGTTCATTTGGTGGTAGTAATTCAAGGGGTGCTAGAGACATCGCTTGGGCTCCTGACGGACTAAAGATCACGGTGGGGCAGAGGAATGGTGCTGCTTCCATGTATGTATTGGAAGAAGGCTATCTAGCTCTGAAGGGGGATGTAACGGGAGAACTGATGCTATGGCGTTGGAAAAGTAACTGGCCGAGTGATGGTAGACCCCTTTCGCACGAAAACATGAGCCTCTCTGCCTTCACCCAATCGTTATGCAATGGAGATGATATCGTGGGAGTTCAATCTGTAGGTGCAGCTCATCACATAGCTTCACCTCTAGCCAACTACTCAGATTCTGGTTTACTCGATTGCACTTCGACTTCGAGATCGTTGCGTGAGGTTCCTATTGGGAGGATGCCCGCAGCATTCTTCGTCAAAGGAAGTGGTAACGCTGCTACTTGCATGCAGGCTACTGGTGGCATGTCACTTGGTCAAATCAGATGGATATTGAGCGCTGCGTCAACTGCAGACATGACCACTGATTCATGGAGGCCTGGCATGGATATGGCATCCATCGCTCCCAATGACGACATGGATGGGATTCCTGAATGGTCAGACCTCTCTTCTCAGTGTTCAGGCGGTCCCATCCATGTTATTGGCAGATGGGACAACCGTTCAGTTCCCACCATGGTCGAGAGGATGTTCGCTTGTGCCGGGTGTCAGTATGCTGAGAACTTTTTCACTAGTAGTAACAGCAGATACAGGATGCAAGAGGAATCTCGCTCAGATATTGTATATGCAGCAAGTTCTACAGACGAACTACTTGGATTCACTGAGATATTGGTCGCACAAGCAGCTCCAGGTCTTCACCTCGTTCCTATAGTCAATAATTGGACTGCAGGCGCAGAGGATCACATATCAGCTGGTGGTTCGGCATTCTTGCCTACCGTTTCGAATTCTGAGAATGGTACTTACGCCGCTCAATCCGACTACAACTTCATCGTCAACGAAGCCGAGTTGGAAGATAGGCGTGCCCTTCTAGAGTGGATGCTGAGCACTGAAGCAGGGGATGAATGGGAGGGCTTAGGATTCCAGAAACTCGGAATATATGCTAGAGTTCAGGCATATGCCCGTCTTGGAATTGATGCTACTCACTTACTTCCAGATGAGGATGGTGATGGAATCTGGGACGGTGCTGATGATTGTCATGGCACTTGGCCAGGTGAGAATATCGATTCAGTGGGTTGTGCTCAACATCAGCTGGATGATGACGGAGATGGCTTGTTCAACCACGAAGACGACTGTATTAGTGTATATGGGAATTCAACGACACCTACTGTTGGATGCCCTGACCAAGACGGTGATGGTTGGGAGGACTCAGCAGACGCCTTCCCTTACGACCCAACCCAACAACTAAACAGAGATGGAGATAGATACGGTGACAATCTAGAAGGCAATAATTCAGATGATTGCCCGGATTTCAGTGGCAACTCCACTGAGGATAGGTTAGGATGTCCTGACACAGACGGAGATGGATGGTCAGACGAAGACGGTGACTGGGAAATCGGAGACGGAGCAGACGCATTCCGTACAGACCCCAGCCAGTGGATAGACACTGATGGGGATGGTTACGGAGACAATCATTCCTACACAATAGGTCAAGATGGCTTGAGGGTCGATGAGAGGGGAGACGCGTTCGTAAATGATCACACACAGTGGGCCGACACCGATGGTGATGGCTATGGTGACGAGACTTCTGGTGATTTGGGCGATGACTGCCCGTTGCAAGCAGGAAACTCCACTGAGGATAGGCTGGGCTGTCCTGACGAAGATGGCGACGGATATTCCGATGATGCAGATGCTTTCCGAGGAGATCCTTCACAATGGGTCGATGAGGATGGTGATGGATATGGCGACAATTGGAATGGCCTATATCCGGACAACTGTCTCGACACCCCATTCCCCGAATTGGATTATGTGGACGAGTTCGGTTGTGGTCCATCCGAGCGTGATACAGACATGGATGGTGTGAAGGATGATGTTGACCTATGCCCATCCACTCCATTGGATTTGACTGCGTTTATTCGTATGAATGGATGTGCAGATGCGGAAAGTGATGACGACGGTGACGGTGTACTCAACCCAGTAGATGGGCCTGAAGGATTGTTCCGTGATGACCCCACACAAACGGCTGACAGCGATGGTGACGGATATGGTGACAACGAATC
>CAXFCF010000152.1:0-3711 GCA_964000875.1 uncultured Candidatus Poseidoniales archaeon | reverse complement strand
CTGGAGTCATCTATCTGATATCTGCCGACCCTAATGTCGATGAGGATCCTGATGACGAGGAGTTCCTCAAGGAGTCCCTCCACAGAGGTTTCGTTCTCGGCTTCGGAAAGATTGGTTTCTGTTTCCTGCTCGGCATTTTCCTTCCACTCTTCCTAGCTACTGGACTGGTGCGAGATGAGATGGAAAAGGGAACTTTGCACTATTTGATGGGTAAGCCGATTGCAAGGGCGGAGATACTTGCCTACAGGCTTCTGGGATATTTGACGATGGTCTGGCCATATGTGGTGGTGCTCGTCCTCTTGACTTCGATAGTCACCGGGTTCCTAGCTCCAGGAGACCAACTGTTCAGATTCAACGACATGGCGATTTGGTTGGGGATAATCTTCGCCACATGTTTGGTTATGGCTGCTTACGGTACAATCTTCTGCACCCTCGGTGTCATCAGCCCTCGATTCGGGATATGGATAGCCATTGTTCTCGGTGTTTGGGAGTTCGCTATGGCAATGTTATCGCTCGGAGCTCCTACCTTCCCACTGACTTGGCTCTCTGTCTCACATTGGGGGATTGAGATAATCAACTGCAGCTCGGGAATAGCCTACCCCGACATGAATCTCATGATTGCAACTGCCTCACAGATTAATTGGGGTAGCGAAGTCGTACTTACTGGATTTTACCATCCTCCTTCTGTGGTTCAGAACAACGCCTTCGTATCCCTACTAATTTCCGTGGCGATTCTCGCTCTTTTCACGGTTGGATCCCTGTTCATTGGCCAAGCTAGCCTAAAGCGGAAGGAACTCAACTGAGGAAATAGCATGGCAGTCCAATCTTCGGATTCTTTTGAAGGTGATTTCTCCACCTTCTGGAACTTCGATTCACTCCCTCCACTAAGGCGTCTTTCTTGGTGGTGGTGGTGGTGGCTAGTAATCATCCCGGACGCTGAGAGGCCGGGTATCAGCAAGCAGTTGATGGTCCTATGGTCGACGCGTGACTGTGAGAGAATAGAGGTCAGCGGTCATGATTGGTGGGGCGGGGGGAGAACTGCAACCGACGAAGAAGGTGGTATCGTTTTTCCTGGCATGGTTGCCTCTTGGTGGTTCGATGGTGAGGAGATGTATGAGCCACTGGTACTGAAGGAATCGAGGATGGCCGCCATCCCTTCTAATCACGAACTATGGCCGGGTCAGCGTGGAGAAGGAGGTGGTGCTGTGGTTCCAATCGTCGACGATGATCTTTCGATGGGTCTTCTTCCCGATCGCAGTGCTTTCTGGTTGAGGCACGATTCTGATCCAAGCCAAGTTGAGAAGGGCGCCCCAAGTAGGTTCGACTTACGCATGGCACCTTGGAACGACGAGATATCGGCGCTCGAGTACAAGAACAATGTCTACGCTGCCAACATGGGATATGACATATTGAGGATTCATGGCACTAAGTGTGAAGGAACGATTGATGGAGAACATGTCGAGGGTACTGCTTACTTTCAGAAGGTCACAGTACAGGCGCCATCGATTCCGTGGTTTTGGGGCATGCTACACTTTGACGATGGATCTTACATGGATTGGTGGTTTCCTCACATTTCGTTATCTGTGACTGCTCGCGACTCGGAGCCGTGGAAGAAGAGGGATATAGCACGCCTTCCTCTTACCGGCGCTGGGTTGTTCAAGGACGCTGGAAGGGAGCGAACAGAGAGATTCGAGCGCTGTGAAGTGGAGCTTACCAAGGGTGAGGGTGAGGATTCAGAAGGTAATCACCTTCCTCGTTTCAAAGTCAGAATGTGGAACGGACGAACCCAAGTTTCACTAGTTGCCAAGGCAGCATCCCGTGCCCATTGGAGGTTCAATCAACCAACTAGGGCTCACATGACCAGTCACTTCACCTACAACGAGTATCCACTTCAGATCGAGGAGATATCCATCCTCGATGAGAAAGGGGTGAGGAAATTGGACGATTGGAAGTGGGTTCACGGCAACGCAGAACACAGTTGGGGCGTTCTTCACTGATTCCAGTCTGAAATAGAATGATATACGGCCGCATGGATGGCAATATCAGGTGGATTGAGGCTCATGGGAGAGACAATGGACTATTTTCAGGCAAAGACTGACGTCGAAGGAGCGCGTTCGCGCGTCCCAGAGTTGACCGAGTACGAGAACCCGGTCTATCTGGGCGGCCCTAGCCTTCTCTCCATGTTCCCTAGATACATGCTAGTCGTCATCATCATGCTGGTTCACATGCTATTCTGGTGGGGTGCCACCTTTGATGCCCCCGATGGAGAGGGTGGATTGATGTCTGCTCTAGGGATTCTCCATGGTCTTGCTGACTTATTCGGTATTGTCGGATTTTTCGGCATAATGTTGGCCTTCACCTGGGTCAACCACTTCCTAAATTTCAGCACGGCAAGCAAGTGGTACACGATATCCCTGCTTCTGATTTCTGCGACGCCAGGACTATTCTTCCTAGAGTTCCTGTTCACCGATGGTTTGGTAGGCGCTCTAATCGCAGTCTTCGTTGAAAGGCCATCTGGCTTCATGCCTGATTGGAACGACCAGTTTTACCTCTTGTTCGGTTTGGGGTATACTGGCGTGATGTTCCTTCTCACGCTGTTGTACCAGAGAGCATTCACATATGTCATAACCGACAAGCATGTCTACATCAAGAAGGAGTTCCTGAAGGTGGTCGATGCGAGTTGTCACACTATGCAACTCAGTAGTATAGAGAACTTGAAGGTCGAGAGGAACCTTATTGGCCGCATTCTTGGATTCGGCAACCTCCACATAATCACCGCGTCGGGGATTGGGATGAAGGAAGAGAGCGTCTCTGTTGGGGCATCCAGTGTCGGAGATGTAGGAGATGCGGCTACTGACGAGAAGCGTAACATCGTGTTCCGATTCCTGAGATTCATTGCATTCATGGTCAGGTTGCAGAGGAGCCGAACTGTCGTTGACACGAATCCCGAGGATTGCTTCTATGGAATACGTGAGCCGGTGACCGTACAGAAGTTGGTAAACGAGATTCGCAGCAAGCCAGAAGACTCTGAAGAGGAGCCGATTGAGACACCTCCACCGGTTCTTTCTGAGCCTGAGGTTGACCTCGACGACCTTGAGTGAGTCTGCAGGATATCTCAGCGGTTGATTCATAGCCGACCAGTAAGAGCGAAAGTCACCAAGGTGAATTCCATGAGTGAGGAACAGATGATGGATGCCGCACAAGCGATGGGCGGTGGAGACTTTCAGGCGGCGATGGCAATTTTCGACGAGTTACGAGAGGCAAACCCAGACATGGCAGAGGCTCACTACGGATGGGCAGAAGCAGCATTCATGCGACTTAGCATAGATATGGAAGACGATGTCCCAGCCGCTTTGATTATGCGTGCCTACAAGCAAGCTATGTCATTGGATGAGGAAAATCTCGGATATGTCTCTAGCTTCGCTAACTTCTGTCTCGATTGCGGTAGGATTCCTATGGCAATCAAGGAATACCAGCGTCTTGAGAAGATGGCAGATCTACAGGAGATTCCTGTAGAGGATACGCTGTTCGAGGCGAGCCGCTTGGTCGTAGAAGCGATTGAACGCATTGATCCAGAAAGGGCGAATCCTATGGTCGAACCTTGGCTCAGGCAATCACTTCTATGGGCAGTCGGTGGCTTGGGTTACTCGGCAGAGAGTGCCATTGAGACCCTCTCTAACGAGTGAGGCATATGGTCGAGATGGTGTCTGT
>CAXFCF010000151.1:0-3716 GCA_964000875.1 uncultured Candidatus Poseidoniales archaeon | reverse complement strand
CCTGTCGAGTCAACATGTATAGGAACTCATCCTGTCCTACTTGAACGCCGAACCTCATGTCTTTACCTATCAAATCGCGTAAAGCCGCCTTGATGTTATCTGCTTCCAACTCCGACTCAATCGTAGCCTGTATAGCCTTAGTTGGATCATTACCATCACAGGCTTCGTTGACCGCATCTAGCATGTGGCCAACTGTCCTCTCCACCGCCTCAGCATGAGAGTGGAACATGTCAAACGGAGTCTTATCTGAACCCTCAGAACCGACATCAGAGAGTGCTTCCTCGACATGAACCTCTCCACCACTCTTCCATATCGCGTATCCAACCGCCATGAAGGCTATCGGTAGTATGACAATCATGTTCAGAACATCGCCACCTGAGGCCACGAACAACACTATCGAACCAAACGCCGCAGCGGGGACGCTTGCTACCCAAGAAGCAGCAATCTTTCCGAAGACTCGGAAGTCGACGGCTTTGGCGCCTCCTGCTAATCCTACTCCAACCACAGCTCCAACCAGTGTGTGTGTAGTCGACACTGGAACCGCAAGGAATGGCATCGAGAAGACCAGTATGGTCGTAGCAGCACCAAACTCGGCTGCAAACCCTCTGGTCGGTGTGATGTCTGTAATCTTCTTCCCGATGGTCTCCATGACTCGCCAGCCCCAAGTCATCACGCCAATGGCGATTCCAGCTGAACCAAGTAGAATAAGCCAAGTGGGAATCGGAGCCTTGTCCAGCAATTGGCCGGCATCGGAAGAAAACACTTGCCATACTGCTGCCATCGGACCAATCGCGTTCGAACGATCATTGGCTCCATGAGCGAATGCGACATAAGCAGCTGTGATGATTTGAAGCCAAACGAAAATTCTCTCCACTCCACGGAATCCCTTGTGCTCCTGATTGAGGTCGATCCTCCTGAGAACGAAGTAAAGAGCCAAACTAGCAATAGCACCGATAACCGCTGCTAGGATAAGTGAATTTAGTGGGAACCACGCATTTTCAGCCAACGGATTGAATACACCATTTTCCTTTACTGGTAACCAATCGTATTTGTTCTCTATCCAACCATTGGACGCAGCCTTAGCGAAGAATCCTTTGAGAGCCTTGAATTGAAGAGCTAAGCCGAGCACGAAGAAAGTGGGGAAAGCCAAAATCGGTGCAAGCCACATCGAACGTTCGACAGGGTTCTCTGAATCTAAAATCGCTTTCTTGATTACGAAGTAAGATAGGAAAGCGATAATCGCCCCCATCAACGGGCTAGCCACCCAAGACATTACCACTTTCTGGACCACTTCCCAATCGATTAGGCTCATGTCGTGCTTGACCTCCAATACGAGACCGACACCGATAATTCCCCCGATAATCGAATGAGTAGTTGATACTGGCAATCCGTATCTTGTGGCTATAGTCAACCATGTGGCAGCAGCCATCATGGCTGCGATGAATCCTAGAGCCAAATCTTGCGAAAATACCGTATCAATTAGAGGGTCGGCAAAGTCAACGGAAAGGATGCCCTTGCGAACCGTATCGGTGACGGCATCACCTGCAAAGAAAGCCCCGCTGAACTCAAATATCGCAGCAATGATAACTGCCTGCTTCAATGTCAGAGCTTTGGAACCAACAGAGGTACCCATTGCATTAGCAACATCGTTTGCACCAATGTTCCAAGCCATGTATGCGCATACTAAGAGAGAGAGAGAGATTACTATCAGTATCAGAGGTTCCATTACTGGGCCCTCGGCATAGTGAGGTTTATCAACTTTAGAAAAATTCGGATTCGAAAAAAAACGAGATGAAAATTTCAGCAATTCGACGACTCGAATGCTTCCATGAATCCAACGAGTGCTTCCACGGACTCAATTGAACAACCGTTGTACAGGCTCGCCCTGATGCCACCCACGCTTCGATGTCCCTTCAAACCACCAAGTCCTGAAGTTGCTGCCTGCTCGAGAAACTGCGGCTCTAGATCCTTGTCAGCCAGCCGCCATGTGACATTCATCACCGAGCGGGATGACTGTTCGGCATGAGGTTGCCAAAACGGGCTTGAATCTAGTTGCCTGTAGAGAAGTTCCGCCTTGCGACTATTGCGATTAATTGCTCCTTGCATACCGCCGTTATCCCCCAACCAAGCAAAGACTCGGTCTAGAACATAGATGCCAAAGGTGTTGGGCGTATTGAACAGTGATCCTTTGCTGGCATGAACCCCATAGTCGAGCATGGTGGGTATGCCATCTGGAATTCGTTCCAGCACCTCTGGCGACATTATGGATAGGGTCACACCGCTTGGCCCCAAGTTCTTCTGAGCGCCGGCATAGATGAGATCGTGAGCAGAGACATCGAGAGGTACCCCTACTATGTCTGAACTGGCATCTAGCACCCTCATCTTGCCACCACTGTCCGGCAAGTGGTGGAACTGTGTCCCGTACAATGTGTTGTTGGATGTGTAGTGGAGATATGTCGATGAATCCCTGACTGAATAGTCTCCATCAGTGGGCACAGACTTGAATCCCGAGTCAGCAGCATCCCATATCGCCTGTGCATCGCCCACTCTCTGAGCCTCCTTGAGCGCCTTCTGCGACCAGCCCCCTGTCACGAGGTAATCTGCCGAACCATCGGAAGGAAGGAGGTTTAGAGCGGACATGTAGAACTGCAACGAGGCTCCACCTTGAAGCAACAGCACGGTGTAGTCATCGGGAATCGAAAGTGTCTCCCTGATACGGGACATCGCCGAGTCGACCACAGCTTGGAAAGTATCGCTTCGGTGGGAGAGCTCCAGAAGGCCGAAACCACTTCCATTCAAGTTAGGAAGTGCATCCCTTACCTCTTCGACAACAGAGAGTGGCAATACTGCAGGACCCGCACCGAAGTTGTGCACCCTACCTTGCTCGGGCATGGTGATGTGCTGATGAAGCAGGTCTTTCATGCAATCGGAACCCTTCTTGGAGGGGTTGGGTTCATTTCCGACTGTCAATACGGCGGACCGTGGTCAAGGTCGGACTAGTGATGTTGCAGGGGGCGCGACACGCCCACCTCAATGCGCTTAGGAGTGCTGCCGAAGACATCGGAGTTAACCTCGAGGTAGGAGAGTTGCGTACACCCGAAGACCTCGCCTCTTTCGAACCGGATGCCATGGTGCTCCCTGGAGGAGAGTCTACGACTATGCGTCTGACTGGTGGGGCTGATGGTAATGGCTTGCTTCCGGCTGTGTTCGATTGGTGTAGAGCGAATCCAGACTCGCCAACCATCGCCATCTGTGCAGGTGTAATTCTGCTTGCAGACCCTCAAGATGGGGGTGAACCCCTGATTGACGCTATTGTTGATCGGAACGCGTATGGGCGACAAATCGACTCTTTCCAAGCAGCAATCGAACTGAGTGCGGATTTCGACGGAAATTTCCCTGGAATCTTCATCAGAGCACCGAGGTTCGAGAGTATCGGAGAGAATATTGAGATCGTCGCCAGCCATCAAGACGAAGTGGTGGGAATCAGGTGCGGTGCCACCATTGCACTAACTTTCCATCCCGAACTATCGGATGACAACAGATTCCACCAGTGGTTGCTGCGGGCTTGCGCAGCTGAGGAGGCGTGAATTTGCAAATCAGGTTACCCTCCATACCACCAGAAGTCGAACCTCCCGCAAGGGACGAAGCAGAGGGATGTATTCAATGTCAGATGGGAAGTAAACTGGTTCTCTTCGTGACTGGCGAATGTCACTGGA
>CAXFCF010000150.1:0-3718 GCA_964000875.1 uncultured Candidatus Poseidoniales archaeon | reverse complement strand
GACTTTCCCTTGGTGATGATGAGGTCGCTTCCATTAGAGACGACTGGCTAAGTGACAGAAACGAGTAGGTTACTTGATGAGACGACTGCCTCTCCGCGCAACCAGAGAGGGTGGCCATGGCGCTCGATGATGTCGTTCAAAACGAGATCGAAGTACTTCGCTCACTGCGTGCGATGGTGAAGAAGCCGAGTGCTAAGCCGATTATTCTCATGGGTGATGTAATACTTGACAAGTACTTCCATGGTTGGACCAACCACCTGAACTCGTTTGCACCTGTGCCAGTGGTTAAGGTAACCGAGAAATCGGAGTCTGCAGGTGCAGCCGCTCACATAGCTAGGGCACTAGTTAACCTAGGTCTCAAAGTCAGGTTCTTCGCTATTCTAGGTGCTGACGAGAACGGTCAACTGGTTGCCCAGCAATTAGCTGAGGAGGGTGTAAACACTGATGATATCCGGGTGGCTACCCACCTTTCCACTGTTGCTAAGACTAGAGTTTACGGTGCCCGTGAGAGCTTGATCGACCGCCATCAGTTGATTCTACAGTTCGACGAGGAGCCGAACCAAGAGATGCCGGATACCGTTGTTTCTAGACTCACTGACATAGCCATAGAAGCACTTTCAGGTTCAGGTGCCGTTGTATTGAGTGACTACGGTAAGGGTGTTGTAAGTGACGATGGTGCTGCAAGAGTCATCTCAGCGGCCAAGGAAGCAGGTGTTCCAGTAATCTGTGACCCCAAATTGACAGGTCTCCACAGGACGGTTGGAGCCACAGTCGCATTGTTCGAGATAAGAGGTTTGGAACTACTTCGGCGTCGTAACAATTTACCCGATGCGGCCGCCACCGCGAACTACTTCATTGAGCAGAACGACTGGGAGGGTATGCTTGTTCTAGGTGGTGAGCATGGAGTTACGCTATATTCTAAGGGCGAGGATCCACTCTACATTCCATGCTCTGTCGAAGTGCCACGGCAATTGATTGGCCTTCACGATGCAGCGGCGACGGCTCTGGCCTGCGCCCTTAGTGAGGGGCGTTCTCTCGCTGATGCGTCGCGTCTTGCTAGTGCAGCGTGCGAATGCGTCTTAGGAGCTGAAGTCAGCAGGGGTTTCCTTGATCGCAAGAAGTTGTCAACTAGACTGGATGAACTGGCTTGGCAGTTACAGATCTCCGATAGGTGATCTCGTGAGTCGGTGGCAGGTCCCAACGACCGCAGATGTCGGAATACGCGCCTTCGCCGCCACCCCTTCCTCCCTGTTCCGTGAGGCAACACTTGGGATGCAGGAGATTCTCCTTTCAACAAACGGCTCCAAGGAGGTCGATTCGTTTACTCGCAAGAATGGAGTCTGGTCTATTCGAAAGCAGTCTGACATGGAAAACACACTGGTCGAGTGGCTTGAAGAGGTACTTTTCCGAGCCGAGGTCGAAGGGCAGTGGTTGGTGGACTGTTTAATCCAGATAGGAGACGAACGGCTCGATGCCCAAGTCTCCTATGTCGATGAGAGCCTTGTTGAGAGGGAGGTAGAGATTAAGGCGGTAACTCGTCATGAACTTGAGTTCCGCCATATTAGTGCGGGAGAGATGGTTTCTGGCATAGATGAATATGTCCCGGAGTTTGAAGGCCCAGGATGGATGGCCAATGTCATCTTCGACATATGATGAGAGGTGGGCGAGCCCGGGGTGGACACTCGTTGCCGCAGGCGAGAATGTAACCGTCTTCTCAACCCCGGTACCCCAAGGCACCCTAGGTTCCGAGTTGGGCTGCTCCATTCCTGGCCTGACCTGATCCCCCGGCGATAGGCGTTAGCAGATTCCTTCCGGATTCCGTTCTCACCAACCTGAGTCACTTGAGGGCGAGGTCTCATCGTCCACGGTTACGTCGCATACGACTCGTCTGTGCCGCCCCCGGGCGTTCGGACCACCAGTTGCGATTTGTGATACAGGGAACGCCAACTCCCCTCCTAGCCCGACCTCGTGGCGCAAACCAATCGATATGAACCCAGCGATGAAGCATCTCGGTAGTCTAAGCCTCTGCTTCATACTTTGAGGGGCATCCAGTGATGACCTCCTCGGCCGAAACCTTCCATACGCCGTCATCCAGTGATAGAATACCCTTGATTACGACTACGCGCCCCTCCTCAAAGGCGGGAGGAATTGGTATCGAACCGGCGTCTATCAAGAGGCTGTGGGAGCTCCCATTGATTGTGAAAGATCGACTTGAAGAGTCGAACGAACCCACTGTTACTGTACCCCTGAGATTGACCATGCCTTCATGCTCTGATGGAGATTCCATTACTTCGTCAACACTGTATTGCACAGGTGGTTCGTTACCAAAAAGTACCAGTGAGAATGCTAAGGTGATGCTGAGTCCGAGGATAAGCAACCTCGTTCTCCTTGCAAGTGCCATGTCAATCGCTCCAGTCACTCAGGGAAAAAGTCACTCATGGTCAATGTGCGTGGTGTGAGCCAAAGTCATCCTGCTCTAGGAGCCAATCACCTTCCATCACCGGCCCTTCTCTGCATGTTAGCCGGTCACCAACCATGCACAGTCCACAAACTGCAACCGAGCACGGTAGGTAACGTTCCATCGCTGCGAACGAAGTGACACCTACACTTTCAGCGGCAGCGAGTACAGGTTTCATCATTGGCTCAGGTCCACATGTGTAGAGTTGCGTGGTGTTTGAGTCGCAGGATGAAAGGAGGTCGCCAAGTGGCGCTGTAGGATATCCATGGACTCCTAGACTTCCATCGTCGGTGGTGATAGTCAAACTGTCACAGAGCCCCTCCATTCTCTCGATATAGTGTGCTTCAGCTTCGTTGCGGAAGCCCATTATTGCATGTATCTTGATCTTGTCACCATGTCTGATGCGAGCGTCCCGCGCTGCCATGTGCATTGGCGTTGATCCGATTCCACCTGAGACGAGAATTAAGGTCGAACCCGTGGCTAGTCTTGGGAAGGTAGTACCAAATGGTCCACGGATAGCCAGCAGATCACCAGCTTGCAGCCTCGTCAGCTCACCACTTTGCCGCCCTAAATCCTTGACTGTGAATCCGAGGTGAACCTTTCCGGCAGCACCTGAGTCAGCAGAGGATGACTCGTCAACCGAAGAACGGTCGATTCGGATATCACCTACGCTGTACGGCTTCTCAGAGTGGTAATTCGGCCTCCCCATACCTCCTTCGGCGTCATACGGGTTCCAGCACATGAAGTACTGTCCAGGCTTGTATGAATCAGCGAGAGATGCGGGAACCTCAATCCAAATTGTGACGACACTCTCACCTTCTGTGACAATCTCGGAGATAGGCGCAGGAATCGGTGAACCTAGTCGTCCAGCCCTTTCCATTTCGGATTCCATTCTATCCGAACATGAGGAAGCCAACTTTGGCAAATCAATTACATCGATTCGCTCTCTTATGGATCCTCTAGGGTTCATGATAATCCCTCCAGTGCATCCAAGGCAATGCCATCCATATCTGAAAGTGAGGAATATCCAGATGCGTCCATGAAATCAATTAGGTCTGCCTCGATTTCAGAGAACACATCGGTATCCCCGTATACCAATGCGGATCCAATCTGTACCGCAGAGGCACCTAACATGACGAAGCGAGCCACATCAAGGCCAGTGGTCACTCCACCAATCGCAATCAGTGGGACGGTGTCGATTTCGTTACGTCGCATTGCCAGAGCTACCTCTGCAACCTTCTTCTGAGCAATGGGTCGAAT
>CAXFCF010000149.1:0-3718 GCA_964000875.1 uncultured Candidatus Poseidoniales archaeon | reverse complement strand
GAACCTGGTCGGCTACCCTTCTTACGCTGAGTCAGCATTACACCCATGGCCACAATCGAAGAGAGCAGAATGAACGAGACAATTCCTAGTATCAATCCATACTCGTGTAGCATGGCATCAGTATCTCCAGCTGCCAAACGCTGTTCGTGCGAGCAGCCAGCATCATCCAGAAGGTAGTCACCCACTGTGGTTTCACAATCGTCTTCAGCGTCGGATACGCCATCTTTGTCTGCATCCTTCTGATAGTCACTGCAACCATTTGCATCGACAGTGTGAGCGCTACCGGGACAATCATCCAAACCGTTGATTATCTCATCTTCGTCATCGTCACCCTCTTCCCATGCACAACCAACGAATCCGTTGGGATATGTAGAGTTGAACACCCAATCCGCAGGGGTGTCAGGACAGGAGTCTGATGTAGTGTGGCCAGGGTTGTCACCCCACCCATCTCCATCTCGGTCAGTTTGCTGATTTGGATCATTAGGGAATGCATCGATATCGTCTGTAGAGTTGTCGTCATCACTGTCGTCCGTACAGCCATTCTGATCAAGGTCGAAGCCTTCGACTGCTGCCTCAAATTCGCAATCATCGTATCCATCGAATAAGCCGTCGCCGTCGGTGTCTACCTGAGTCATCAAACCGCAACCATCCGCGTTGACACTCTCACCCAATGGAGTCTCATCACATAGATCTGGACCAGAAGTACATTCTGTGCTGGAATCTGCTCCATCACATACCTTGTCACCATCGTCGTCGAGATCTTCGGTTTCATCGCGACATCCGTCATTGTCGAAGTCGGTCTCATCCCAGAACTTCTCACCCTTGGAACAGTTGTCTAGTGTGTCAGGAACACCATCACCATCATCGTCCGGGTCTTCATCCATGTCTCGACAACCGTCGCCATCGTAGTCAGTAAGAGAATCAGAAGTCCAAAGCGCCTCTTGGAAGCAGGAATCAACATCATCTTTTACGCCATCACCATCGATATCATCGTCCTCATCAAGGTCTCGGCATCCGTCGCCATCCCTGTCGGTTTGCTCGTTGGAGAGCCATCCCATCATCCCTGGGCTACACTGATCCAAAGTTGAGCCATCGCCGCTGAGATCATTGACCCCGTCGTTGTCATCATCCCAATCCTCATCCGAGTCACGGCAACCGTCTTGGTCTACATCATTGCTGGTATCACTCACCCAACCCAAAATACCGGTAGGGCAGCGATCCAAAACAGCTCCGAACTCATCAAAGTCATCGATACCATCGTTGTCGTCGTCATTGTCCTCATCGATGTCACGACAACCATCAGTGTCGTAATCTGCAGAGGAGTTATGAGTCCCATCGGGATTCATCCAGTTGGTCATTCCAGGGTCACACAAATCTGTGGCTCCATCGGGAATAGCGTCGTTGTCATCATCGTCGTCTTCCTCCATGTCATGGCAACCATCCTCATCCTTGTCATTTACAACAGAAGAGGTCCAATTCAACTTCCATGACTGACCAGTGCACGGGTCTGAGACATCGTCTATGCCGTCTTCATCATCATCCGTATCCTCGTCTATGTCACGACAACCATCGAGATCGATGTCGTTCGCCCATGTAGAGGCGTCCCAATTGACCGCTGGACCATCACATGCGTCGTTGCTATTGTCGATTCCATCGCCATCTAGGTCTGGGTCACAAACATCACCCAGTGAGTCACTGTCAATGTCCTCCTGACCAGAGTTGGAGACCAAAGGACAGTTGTCATTGCCGTCGGCTATTCCGTCACCGTCTGCGTCAGAAGCCTGCTTCCAAACGACAACAGCTGATGGTAGACCAATCTGCGTGTTGTACGGCTTTGGTGTCGCAACCTGTGTCAAGGATCCGAAGGTAGCGGTGCAGCTAGAAGACATACCTTGGCAGATGTGGTGAACTGCGATGACATCTCCAGAAGGAGTCCATCCTACTCCACCACTACCCCAGTTGTAGTAACCATCGTCACCATCACTGCCGCCGCTATTTGTCCACATCCAGTTACCTGAGGTGGATATCACTCCAGCGAGGAGTTCGAAGTAGGTACCAGTCAGAGTAGTGGAACCGAAGGTCGCACTGGAAGTCTGGCCGCTGCTGAAGCCACCTGAAAATGCTACACCCTTGGAACTAGCATCGATTGAGCCAATGTATTGAATCCCTGTTCCGTTGGACGCTTCTGCCCATTGCCAAGCGCCAGTCTGATCGACCTTGGCGATGAAGGCGTTGTTACTGCTCGCTGCGGAAGTGATTGAATGCGAGTCGAATGCAGCGGTTCCTGCAAACAGTCCACCGACATAGGCATCAGTGCCGTCGGCGTCAAAGCCGAACGGTACTACCTGCCCACTAGGAGCACCGACTGCGACTGTCCAAGACCATGAGCCTGAACTTGTAATCTTGGAGACGAAGAGATCGGGTGCTCCGATGGCGTTGAATGACTGAGAACCGAACTGGGCTCCTTGAGTACCTCCGCCACCTGTGAATGTACCAGCGACACGAAGGTCACCGTTTGAATCAACGGCGACGGCGTCGATGGAATCAGAGTTAGGTCCACCGCCGGTGGTAACCCAATCCCAATTGCCGCTACTGTCTATGTGTGCGACGAAGGCGTCGGTGTATCCAGCACTTCCGTAGCCATTCATACCGAAGTTGGCACTGATGTTGAAACCGCCTGCAACATACGCCCCGCCAGAACCATCCGAGGCGATTGCGTTTCCGATGTCGTTGTCGTAACTTCCACCTGCTGTCTCTGCCCACGCCCAGTTACCGTTTGAGCCAAGTTTAGCGACGAACACATCAATCGTATCGTCACCATTGGAATCTGGAGTGCTACGTAATTGATGTGAGCCAAACGAGACATTGCCTGCGTAATATCCGGTGATGAACTTGTTTCCAGAAGTATCGACTGTAACATCACGTGCCCAAGTAAATCCACCGCCCGCATAGGTGTCAGCATGCTTGACATCCACCCAATTACCCTGAGCATCCATTTCGGCCACGAATGCGTCCTGACCTGTGTTCAGAGTGGTTGAACCGAACTTCGTATCACCGATTATGAAACCAGTGAGGTGTGTGTGACCCTGCGAATCGACAAACGCCGTCGAAGTGGTCACTGACCCTCCGTAGGTGGTCGAGCTATCACCCTCTGCCTTCTCCAGCCAATCTCCAGGCGTCTTGCCAGCGAACCATTGGGGAGCCTGTTCTAGGAGTTCCTGTTGTTCGCCATCACCACTATCGGAAGATGCAACGAAACCAGAAAGTAGGCTCGAAATCATGAGCACAGCCATCATCATGCTGAGCAGGTTACTCGTTCTTACAGTGCCAATCATGAGTTATCGACGGCGAAGCCTACTCTTTCAATCCTCGCACTAGAGGTCCTACGGACCTTGAACGGATTATGTAGCAAATCACGACTGGAACTCTTCCCAATCGTCCATGCTGACGGTACGATACCACCAGACCCCGGCTTCGTCTTCCCACCACTCTGTACCATCCTCGTCTACCGTGATGCCGTCTCCGCCGGATGTTGTTTCCTCAAGAGCATCTTGAGCAAACTCTTCAATGGGCTCTGGTGCAGGAATGTCAGCAGGAAGTTGTGGAATGTCTGGTTCGTCACTGCGACCCAGCATGAAGAAAGCTATCGCACCTCCCGCGAGAGCAATTACGATGATGGCAATGATAGCCAAAACACTAGGGCTGATTCCGCCTGACG
>CAXFCF010000148.1:0-3720 GCA_964000875.1 uncultured Candidatus Poseidoniales archaeon | reverse complement strand
GACGAGCATGAGTGCTGGCCTGGCGGAGATCCAGTAGAACGCCTCAAGCAGCACCTGATTAAGATTGGAGAGTGGTCTGAGGAGATGCAGACCGAATTAGAAGAGAGGCT
The DNA here is from genome assembly GCA_964000875.1 of uncultured Candidatus Poseidoniales archaeon. Classification (GTDB taxonomy): domain Archaea; phylum Thermoplasmatota; class Poseidoniia; order Poseidoniales; family Thalassarchaeaceae; genus MGIIb-Q1. Next base: position 3,610 of record CAXFCF010000148.1, on the reverse strand, counting down.
CGACAGCGAAGTAATGACTGCATACAAGGAGGCAGTCAAGTTCGGAGATCTTGCAGAAGGACCCTATCCACCAGCTAGCACCATTTTCACAGAAGTCTACGAAGAAGTCCCTTGGCATGTTCAGGAACAGCGAGAGGAGCTCGGGAAGTGATACCATGGTTGAGATGAACATGATTCAATCGCTCAACAGCGCCCTAGACAATGTTTTGAATTCGAATCCCGAGGTAGTCATCTTCGGAGAAGATGTAGGTTACTTTGGTGGTGTCTTCAGAGTCACCGATGGGCTACAGGATAAGCACGGCGCACACCGCGTATTCGACTCTCCTCTCGCCGAGGGTGGAATCGCTGCTGTTGGTTTTGGAATGGCAATAAACGGACTGCGCCCAGTAATGGAAATGCAGTTCGCCGACTACATCTTCCCTGCTTACGACCAGATTGTCAACGAGATTGCCAAGGTCAGGCATCGAAGCGGTGGAGAGTTCACCGCCCCAGTCACAATCAGGACTCCTGCAGGAGGTGGTATCCGAGGCGGACATCACCACTCCCAGTCACCCGAATCACAGTTCACTCACACACCTGGATTGAAGGTAGTCTACTGCTCAAACCCGTACAACGCCAAGGGACTCCTCATCGCTTCCATAGAATCAAACGACCCTGTAATCTTCTTTGAGCCAAAGCGATGCTATAGAGGGCCATTCTACGGCGACCCTCACAATGTGCCAACTTGGAAGGGTCATGAGTACGCAGAGGTTCCAGAGGAGAAGTTCTCGATACCACTAGGCGAGGCTAACCTCGTGCAAGAGGGAGATGATGTCACCGTCATCACTTGGGGAACCATGGTACATGTCGCCCAGCAAGCTATAGCCGATTGCGGCGTATCTTGTGATCTAATCGATCTGCAGACTCTGGTGCCATGGGATAGGGACGCCGTAGTGAATTCAGTCAAGAAGACAGGGCGCTGTGTCGTCGTACATGAAGCACCAAAGACAAGCGGTTTTGGGGCGGAGATGGTCGCTAGCGTCCAAGAACGCTGCTTCTATCACTTGGAAAGTCAAATCGAGAGAGTTACGGGATGGGACACCCCATTCCCACACACCACGGAATGGGACTACATGCCCAGCCCAGAGAGGATTGCGGCGGCGATAAAGAAAACGATGGAGGATTGAAAATGGGTACCTATGAGTTCAGATTGCCTGACATTGGAGAAGGTGTTGTCGAGGGTGAAGTCGTCGCTTGGCATATATCGGCTGGAGACAGCGTGACCGAGGATGATCCGTTGGTCGACATCATGACCGACAAGGCCAATGTAACGATTCCAAGCCCAGTCACTGGAACCATCAGTTCCACCACTGGTGCTCCTGGCGACATCATCGCCGTGGGTCAGGTGTGCATTGTCTTCGAGGTCGATGGAGAAGGGAACGCTTCTTCCAAGGCTGTAGAGGAACCAAAGGATGAGACACCTCCTGAACCGGAACCAGTGCCCGAGCCTACCCCTACACCCGCACCAGTAGCGGCACCTGCACCTGCGCCCACTCCCACACCAACACCAGCACCAGCAGCACCGGTTGCTACCGGCGGAAAGGTGCTGGCGTCACCAGTTGTTCGACGTACTGCCAGAGAGGCTGGTGTTGACCTGAGCCAAGTATCCGGAAGTGGACCTGCAGGAAGGGTCACAAAGGCTGATTTGGAGCAATTCATGACCCAAAGTTCTGGCTCAGTTGTTGCAGGAGTACCCGGCGGTGGTACACCAATCAGCGCGCCGGCCGACGGTGTTTCAGAGATTCCAGTTCTAGGGCTAAGGCGCAAGATAGCCGAACAGATGACCAAGTCATACACCAAGATCCCACACTTCTCCTACTTCGAGGAAGTCGATGTCACTGACTTGGAAGCACTACGCCAATGGATGAACTCCAACCGCAATCCAGGGCAGCCGAAGCTGACCTACTTACCATTCATCATGCGAGCACTGGTCAAGCTATTCCGTGAAGGACACCACATGTGTAACTCCACCTACGATGACGAGGCAGAAATCGTATATCAGCACCAAGCAGTCAGCCTGGGAATCGCTACCACCACGGATCGTGGGTTGTTCGTACCCGTAGTCAAGAACTGTGAATCAAGGGATATCTGGTCTTGTGCATCCGAACTCCTCAGGGTCGCAACCGGCGCCCGCGAGGGCACCTCAAGCCTAGATGATCTAACTGGATCGACTTTCACCATAACCAGCCTCGGCAGGGATGGCGGACTAGGAGCAACACCGATCATCAACACACCAGAAGTAGGTATCCTAGGAGTACACAAAGCGATTGAGCGACCTGTTGTGGTCGATGGCAAGATTACTATTCGACGAATGATGAACCTGTCCTCTTCATGGGACCACAGGATTATCGATGGTGCTGATGGCGCTGCTTTGGTACAAGGGCTGAAATATCTCCTGGAGCACCCTATCCAGATTCTCTGAGGTGATTCGAATGGAGCAGATCAATTGCCAAGTATTGGTTGTCGGCGCCGGACCCGGAGGATATGTCGCCGCCATTAGAGCAGGACAACTCGGACTGGATACTGTAATCGTCGAGGCCGACAAGGCCGGAGGCACCTGTCTGATTCGAGGTTGCATCCCTTCCAAAGCCGTAATTCACGCCGCTGAGCGTTACGAGGCTCTGCTAGAACATCAAGAAGGACACATGGGTCTCTCCGTATCTGGCGATGTCGGTGTCGACATGGCTGCTTTGGTTGACTGGAAGGATGATATTGTAGACAAGCTGAACAAAGGAGTCGAAGGTCTTCTCAAGGGCAATGGTGTTAGATTAGTCCATGGATGGGCATCTTTCCTCGATGGAAAGACATGCACCGTCTCGGATGCCTCGGGCGAGAAGATTGCCCATGTGTCTGCAGAGAATGTCATCCTCGCCACCGGATCCAGCGCCATTGAACTGCCATTCATGCCATTCGACGAGAAGAACATCATCTCATCTACTGGTGCCCTCGACTTGGATGAACTACCCTCTTCCGTCGCTGTGATAGGAGGAGGATACATTGGTCTCGAACTAGGTTGTGCGCTGCGCAAACTAGGCTCAGAGGTTACCGTTATCGAAGGGCTGGACAGTGTTATGGCGATTGTCGACAAGGAGTTGCGTCGCCCATTGGAAAGATGGCTCAAGAAAAACAAAGTCACCGTACATACCGGATGTATGGCACAAGGCGCAGAAGTGGGTGATGACGGCGTCGAATTATCTTGGAAGGATTCCAAGGGCGAAAGCGTTACTGAGACATTCGCCAAAGTTCTCGTAACAGTCGGGCGAAAGCCGAATACACAGGGATGGGGTCTGGAGGAAACCGGAGTCAAAATGGACGATTCTGGAAGATTCGTAGCTGTCGACGAACAGTGCAAGACCAACATGAACGGAATATACGCAATTGGCGATCTCGTTGGCGAACCGCTTCTCGCCCACAAGGCAAGCGCACAGGGCGAGATGGTGGCAGAGATCATAGCAGGTAAAAACCGAGGCTTTGACCCAGTCACAATTCCAGCTATCGTGTTCACCGAACCTGAGATTGTCATTGTCGGCATGACAGAAGATGAAGCGAAAGAAGCCGGCGAAGATGTCGT
>CAXFCF010000147.1:0-3736 GCA_964000875.1 uncultured Candidatus Poseidoniales archaeon | reverse complement strand
CAGTGCTGACCAATCACATTGCCACAACTGAAGCATCTTACTGGAATCAACATATCTTCTCACCTCATCTGTAACTCTTCTGCCACTTCTTCCTAGCGCCGCGACCAAGCTGGTGCTTTGGCTCCTTGCGTCGTGGATCGTTGACGAGTAAACTCCTGTCGAATCGAAGGAACTCGTTGCGGAGTTCCTCATCGTCACCTTCCGCTCCACCGTTGAACTTGACCATGCCACGAGCTATGGCAGTTCTAATGGCGTCTACCTGACCCATCACTCCGCCACCGTGGGCACTGATGTTGATGTCAACATCGCCCTTTCCAGCCTTATCGCCGATACGACCCATCGCCTCTGCGATTGCTAATGGCTCCATCGCCTTGCGACGAGCGAGCTCTGGTTGGAATAGTTCGATTGGCTGGCTGTTAACGCGAACCCTGCCCTTGCCAAACTTGACCGTTGCTCGAGCGATTGCGGTCTTGCGCTTGCCGCTAGTCTCGACTGAAGTTTTCTTCTTCCTTCCCATCACGACTCACCTCCGACTCTGTTAGTTGGTGCTCCAAGGTTCTTAGACACCATTCCAAGCCTGACGAAGCGCTCTGGTAGAGGACGAACAATATCACTGACATCACCTGCTACATGACCCTCCGGTAAATCGTCGCCGTTGAGGTGTGAAGGTGAGCCAATCAAAACCCTGAGATTTCGTAGAGCGTTTCTACCAGTGCTGTTCTTCTGGTATGGTAGCATTCCCCTAACCGTTCTCTTGAGTATCTGATCGGGCATACGCGGGAAGAACGGACCCTTTCGGGCGTGGTTCAACTCGTACTTCTTGCGGTAGGTAGCGAACACTGCTCGCTTTGAGCCGCTGATGACCGCACTCTCCGCGTTCACGATAATGACACGATCATCGCTACCACTACGCTGTCCTTTGAGTAAAATCTGAGCGACATGGGATGCCAGACGACCAAGTATCTGGTCAGTGGCATCGAAGACATAGGTCGTAGGCTCTTCATCAGCCAAGGACATACACCCCCGATCCGCTTGGATTCTTATCCATTAGTTCCGCGATTGTCATCGTCGAACCTCCAGCCGCCTCGATCTTCTGCCGTGCGCCGTCACTGAAGCTGAATGCGGCGACGGTCGGCTTGCCGGATACCTCTCCGCTACCGAGCAATTTGCCTGGGACGAGAACCATCTTCTCGTCTGCAGCGTGCCTGCTCAGCCTGCTAAGGTTCGGCTGGGACCAATTCTTGCGACTCTTCTCGAGTCTCAAAGCCACATCTCGCCACAGTGCGGCACCGGTGTCGCGAGACTGAGCCTTCAGTTGACCGATTAGATCGATCAAGGCCTCGTTCGTCTTTACCGTCTGTGCACACATAGTGACTCCCTCGATGTATTGGGCGCCTCGCCGACCTGCCGCCCCGTTATGAACCCACCGCGTAGTGAAAACCGACCCCCGTAGGGGGTCTTTGACCAAAAAAGAAGGAGCGTATGGTCGGGAAATGGTTGATACACAAGTCCCTCCGTGAGCATCATGATTGAGATGGCCGACTGGAGAGAAATAATCAACGAAGCCCTGAATGATGACGGATCGAACCCTGTGGCTCTATTCCGAGCCTATGAGGAAGCTGCGGAGGCTGCGATAGCCGAAGCACAGTCCCGCCTGAACGACTCATGGACAGAGCCAGGACAGATGATGGAAACCGTCTATGGGGCAATGGTGGCCTACGCAAACCAGGTTCTTGCGCGTAGGGTGGCTGAGGATGCCGAAGCCGGTAGTTTGGATCACGCCTTTAGAACCGGCCAAGCGTATGGTGTATCATGCGTGTTGAACCACATCATCGACCGACTTAGAGACCCTACGAAATCCTCACAACTGGAGGCTTTGGATCTCTTCTCGGACTCGATGCATGATACCATACTCGATGATGTCAAGACCATCGGTCTAACTGTAGAATTACTGAACGCTAAGGGTAAACTAATCGACGGTTGAGATAGTGACTCCATCTTTAGTAGTGAAACTTAGACCATGTCACCAATAGTGACTGAGCCTTCCTGTTTGACCATGCAGTAGACACCTCCCCGCCAATTTCGACTTAGTGCGTCTTCCAAGCCATCGAGCGCCTCGTTCATCTTGAAGCAAGGGTCTACCTCACCTAGCACCTTAACTCGGCTTGTTCCAAGTGTTATGGTCTGACCAACGAGACCACTCAGGTTCATACCCCTGATGAGTACATTCGCCCTCCTAGTAGTCCATGGATGGCTCGGATCTCCCGCTTCAGTAACAGCAGCGTTCCACGCCGCCTCATCCAGTAACGTAACTTGGCGTCTACGATGCCTCCCGTAGTCCCCCACCACTCCCCTCTTGGGGTCGAGATCTAGTCTCTCGACCTCCCTCATATCTGCGCCTTCAGTGGGTCGGATGGCGAGTGCCAGGACAACGCCCGGCACTCTGCCAACCTCCGTTAACTATCTCAGCTATCACAGACTGAAGTTGTCAACTTCCGCATTCTCGTCAAGGCCTGCCTGCTTCACTTCACCTTCAGCGTTGACGAATTGACCCGCCTTAGTCATCTCAGTGTGGAAGTTGGCCTCAGCAGTTCGGCTGAGTTGATTCTCTCCTAGAGCCAGCGATATGCTAGTGGTAATTGCCTGTAATGTCTGAATCGCTCGATCCCTGTGTGACGAGGATATCTCATGGTCGGAGTACCTTGCCTCTTCAAATATCGACAAGAAAGCGTCCAACTCGGATGGCGAAGCGATTCCTCGCAGTGCCTCTCTTACTGCCCATTCGAACTCTCGGGTAGTCTCGTAGACCTTCTTCATGAATCCGTGTTGGCGGAAGAATCTGACAAGGTCTTGCCAGCAGTTGAAGATTACCTGGACATACTCGTTGGCAACGCGTAGTTGCATCATCGTGCCCATCAGAATTCCTTCGAGAATCTTGATGCGGCGGCGCTCTGCGTATCGCTTATACCAGACCGCACCGATAATCGCTGCGAACAGGAAAGCCAGTATGACTGGCAGAATATACTCTGGCTGAGTCCACCATGCCTGTCCCGCTGCGTCAACAGGTGGATCACCTAGGAACACCTCTCCACTGAGATCTTCACCTCCTACATAGAAGGATGATTCAGGGAAGGTAGCTATGATGTTCCACAATCCTTCACACTCCTCATCACCACACTGTTTTCCCGTGTAGGTAAAGGAGAAGTTAGCAACACCGCGATCGTTGGTTGTCTCGATAGCGACTGACTCGTTGACCCAATCAGTGCCATTCCAGTACTGGAACACGAAGTTGACCTGTTGTCCAGCCACTGCCGCTTCAATTCTGTTCCTCAAGACGGCTACTCCTCCTGTAACTTCGTCACCTGGCTGATAGCCCTCGATTCTCTCCCATGGGTCGTCAAACTGCATGTCGACCTTGCTACGCACTAGGATGAGCATGTCCATAACCGAACCATTGACAACTGCAGAGTTCTCCTTATCACAGCCTTTTGATACATCTCGATCGGGTTCGTAAGCAACACGAAGCCATCTGAATCCTTCCAGCTCTCCGTTGAGTAATGGCTCAACACCTTTCCGAGTCGGGTTTTGCTCAGGATCACCACTGAACCAGCGAATTGCACCATCTTGGTCATCCGTGTATGCAGTTGCAATGGGTTTGGTTTGTTGATCTGGGTTGAGGTAAATGTTGACACACTTTCCACCCAATGGTTGGCCATTCGATTGCTTGAGGAACGCA
>CAXFCF010000146.1:0-3832 GCA_964000875.1 uncultured Candidatus Poseidoniales archaeon | reverse complement strand
GCAGTGGCGATTTCGCTTGCCAATGCATCGAGCGTCATTTCATATCCTCCATTCATTCATTCGGTCGTACAATCTCACAAGACGAAGATCGCAGCGAAGCCGAAGATGACGATTGTCTCTGGCAGAGCGGTGAACAGGATACCGATACCGAGCTTGCTCGAGTCTTCGGCGACCATTCCGACCGCAGCTGCCCCAATGCTACCTTGGCTGATACCAGTACCGACGCCGGCCAGACCTAGAGCGATGCCAGCACCAAGCGGCATACCCCAGCTGTAACCGTCACCGTTGGCAATCGCGTTGGCGCTGGTTGCAGCCACGGTGTCCATGAATAGGACAACCGTGCCCATAACGACAAGCGTCCACAAGGCCATGTTCAGGGTTCTTACATTCATTCTTTCATTCCTCCACATTTTTTTCCTATGCTATTTGCACTGGAATCTGATCACTCTACCTCCACGTAGCGCGCTGAGAATCCGAAGGGCGCGAACGCCTCCCCGGCCACCTCGTAGAATTGCTTCATCCACTCGACGAGGTGAAGTCGAGCAGCGTGCACATTGGGGCTAAACACACCCAAGCCCCAAGCGAATCCTTGGACACCAGCCCAAGCGAAGAACATGAGAAGAACGGCGTAGGAACCACCGCCAACGAACAGAAGACCCCCAAGGAAGGAGAACTGACAGAATCCGGTTATCAATTGACCAAGATCCTTGTTTCGTGCTAGGTAAGCACCCACAAGACCGAATGCTAGGGCGATGCCGATTGCGGTCATCGTAGCGCCGGAGAAGAAGGCACCGAGTAGCCCGGTCAAACCGAGACCGACCCAGAGGTTCAACATGCCAGCCTCCTTTGGCAGATACTTTCCGAAGAAAAGGACGATTGCAGCCAAAATGACCGGAGCGAACACGACCAATGCCATCGTACCCTCTACACCATCGTGCGCTAGGTGCTCAATGGCGCCCATCATTCCTGTGGCGTGTCCGTCATGAACAACACCGTAGAACATGTGATTGCCCAATTCAGCGATTTTGACGCCTACCACTCCGACAGCAGCCAGACGCATGTAAGAGACAATGTTGCTGACAATACCGAAAGGCTCGATTAGAGCCAAAATACCGCTGATAGCTAATGGGTAACCGTGGTACTTCCATCCAGCATATAGGAGCATCACGATGCCCGCGCCTAGTAGAACACCACCGATACTGAACAGTAGCCCCAAGAATTCGAGGTATCCTTCGCTAGAGTGTGTACCTGAACCCATCACCATGAAAGAATATCCGAGTAGGAACATCCCAACGAGTATCGCCATCCACGAGCCCTTGTCGAAGAACGCGGTGACGAATCCTGTGTTACCGTGGCTGTCACCTACTACCATAACATCACGGAATCCGATGCATAGACCTAGGAATACATGGAAGACTCCGATATAGATAGAGAGGAGAATGAGATTCATCAGATCGGTGCTGACTCTGTGGAACGGGTATGCCAACTCAAGTCCGAACGGTAGGCCGTGCCCCACTCCGATGAAGGAGAAAATGGCTAAATCGTTGGTCGAAAGGTGAATTTCGCCGCCATTTGGATAGAACATCGACATCCAAGAGACCCAACCAGGGGCACTGCTGCCGACCCAGTGGCAACCAGTCGAGGAAGCTGCGGCCATTCCGTGTGAAGCGACCTCATCACAGTGATAGTGAGGCAGTAACTCAAATCCAGCGAACTCGCCGTAGATGTATCCAAACACAACCGTAGAGATCCCGATGTAAGTAAGGAGTTTGGAGGCAAGCATGCCTTGATCAGTGTGCCCGATTTTGTTGTACAACACGTACGCGAGAACCAAGGTGCCAAACCCATACAGCATATCACCCAGCATCAGACCGAAGAAAATCGGGTAAGTGATGAACATGAAGAAGGTCGGATCGACCTTTGAGTAAGCTGGGCGACCCATCAAATCTGTGACCAATTCAAGTGGCTTCGAGGCTGTGCGCTCAGCGAATTTAATCGGTGGAAGTTCAACATGATGGTCGTGGTGACCGTGCCCCCCGCCACCAGGGGTGACCTTGAACGGCTCTATGTCGATGTGGAGACAACTGTCGGAGAGCGCTGAGCGAACCTCGTCCGCCCTTGCTGTCTCGACCCAACCATCAATCACGAATGCGTGCTCGGTGACTGCCATCCTGACTGGACCAAGCGCCATGGAAAGGTCTCGTTCCAACAGTTCAATGCCACCCATCAGGGAGACACCGTTGTTATCTGCCCAATCAGATAACTCTGACTGAAGTGACTTCATTTCTCCACCCAAGGTGTCGGCTGCGTCGGATAGTTCCGACATTCTGTCTGAAACCGAACCTTCGCCTAAAGGAACGGAGACCGCAGAGAAACCACCCTCGTCAAGCGAAGACTGGACATCAGATGCGAACTCGTTCTTGCAGAACACAGCAACGACCGATGGCTTGCCATCTGCGATGAAAGCGACGCCCGTGCCCACGGCTGCAGCGGAGGCGAGTTTTGTATTCTTCATCGTCCCTACAAAACAAGTCAATGAATCGTATCCCGATAACAAATCGAGATCTAGTGACAAAGGAGAAATCGTCTCAAGCGCCTCTCTCTCTTCTTCCATTGATGCCAACTCGTTATCTATTTCCTGGATACGATCGATGTTGGTCAACATCTCATCGACCAAAGACGGAAGATCGGCGACAAGTTTCGAGCGGATAGGAGATGCCTCAAGAGGTATCTTAACCTCTGCAGAGTCAATCTGAGAGGAGACTGAACGGAATCTGTTGAGATCCCTGCTAATGTCCTCTGAACTCTTGTTCGGATCACCAAGAGAGAAACCTTCGTCGGAGCCGTCGTAGTCGACCAAGTGAACGGCCTTCATGGCTGCGAGGGCGGCGACCGCTTCGTCAACATTGGATTTGGTGCCAGCGGCGGTCAAGCGTGCCATCGCTTGAGTCGTCAGTTGGCCCATAATTCTCACCTTTCTCGTATTCAGGAGTTGAATGCTGACAGAACCTCGTCAATCGCTGCTGCTCGGTTGCCTTCGCCACCTTCTCGAATCGCTGCAAGTTCCTTCTCGCCGGTCTTCATTACCTTGGCAGACTCCTTGTCAGCTGCCTTCTTCGCATCGTCGAGAAGACCCTGTGCCTCTGCCTCTGCATCACGCTTGCCATCTGCTATGATAGCGGAGGCGTCAGACCTTGCTTGAGAGACTATACCCGAAGCATCGGAACTAGCCTTCTCCAGTCTATCAGTTGCCTTCTTCTCAGCATCTTTGATGGCTCTCAGGACTTCATCTCTAGACACGATATCACCCTATGGGTGAGGGGGCGATTGATGAGAGGCTTATGAGTATAACCAAACTACCTACACGCCCTCTCCGAACCGTTCAAACGAGGGGCTTGAGACCGTCCGCTCGGGGAGAGCCGTGGACAGCGAGCACATCGGGAGTTCCGACTGGAGCGAACTCCAACGCAACTTGGAGGCGACTATCCCCGTATACGACCGAATCAACCGCTTCGCCACTCTGGGCCAGGATCAGCGTTGGAGGAGAGGAATCAGATCGCTCATCGAACCCGGTAGTAATGTACTGGAAGTGGGATGTGGACCTGGCACCTTCGCGGAGCGGGTTGAAGGATGTGAAGTCACCTGCCTAGACCCGATTCCAGCGATGCTTGAGGTCGCCCGGCCACGTGTCGATATGGCTCGAAAAGCGCGTGGTGAGGGCGCAGCAACCTTCGTCGAAGGGACAGCGGAGGACATTCCACTGGACGACAACCAGTTCGATGTCGTCTGTTGCCTCTTCTCATTCAGAGATTTCCAAGACAAGAAGAAGGGA
>CAXFCF010000145.1:0-3846 GCA_964000875.1 uncultured Candidatus Poseidoniales archaeon | reverse complement strand
CTTGGCTCGACCTTCCTACCCCCTGAAACCCTCGTGTGGGTTGCAAAGTCATAGAGCGGAACCTCGACGGCCTCGCCCTCTCTTAGATCATCGATATGGCGAGCGAGCAGTTCCGCGTCAATCGCTTCCAGCGAGTCAAAATCGACCTGAGCACGCTCTTCAGGAGTTAGGTGTGAGAGATCCCTGTAGTACTCATCTAGTCCAATCACTGTCACACGGCCGCCTCCATTCTCGACAAGCATACGTGTGAATGTAGTCTTACCACTACCGGAACCGCCACAGACACCTATCACTCGCCTTGACATGTGAACCTACACCGCTAATACCTGAACTAACTTCCAACCTGCCACTGCTGCAATAGGGCAACCTACCCAACTAGCCATGAGGTAGCTGAGCAACCAGTTTGTTTCGCTCGCTTGGTAGAGTTGTATGAGCTCAATACTGAAGGTAGACATTGTAGTGAAAGCGCCGAGGAATCCAACACCAAACAAGAGTCCTATTTCAGGGGATATTCGTCCACCAGTGACACTCATCGTCAGCATGCACCCAAGTAGAAAAGAGCCTGTGAGGTTAACCGAAAGAGTACCCCATGGGAACCCATCACCAAACTGCGCCGAAACCAGATATCTTGCGACCGCTCCCAAAGCGCCACCGGCGGCCACTAGTATGATGCTCTTAGGCTCCACAACCAGCGCTTCGCCTCGCCGCCTTTGACTTTGACTAAGAGAACGACGGCGACAGGCTCAATGTCAGCCTCTGACTGCGAAAGCCATGGAGCGCATCCTCTTCATCACCTCAAATGAGGGAAAACTACGCGAAGCGAGTGAATGGCTTGAGCCATCGGGATTCACTGTCGAAGCGTTCATTGTCGACGGAAAGACTCCCGAATTGATTGAACCACAGGCACCCTCCTTAGAGGGAGTCGCCACCTCAAAAATCACCCAAGCGCAAGAGATGGTCGACGATCCCGATGTCTGGGTTATGGTAGAAGACTCTGGACTCTTCATAGATGAACTGGGATCATTCCCCGGAGTCTTCTCCGCTCATGTATACAACTCAATCGGATTGGATGGAATTCTCAAACTGATGCACGAGGTAAACGAGAGGGGCGCCGAATTCCAAGCCTGCTGCGTTATCGCCAAGGGAAAGAGGAGGTTGGTAAGTAAAGGAGTCTGTCGCGGGCGGATAAGCCATGCAGTTAGAGGTGAAAACGGATTTGGATATGACCCCTTGTTCATTCCCGATGACGACCCTTCTGAGAGGACTTTCGCAGAGATGACCAGTGACGAAAAAGGAGAGATGAGTCATCGCACTAGAGCCCTGAAAGGGCTCGTTGAAATGCTGTGAGGGGTCATTTCACCCAGCCGTCATAGTCAAAGAGGGGTCACCACTGCACACTCTTGGAGGGGATGGCTTGACATTCGGAAGATTACTTCTCTACCTCGCCCTCTTAGTCGGAATTGCCTTCCAACTATTCCTTAGTGGGGAGTGGGAAAATGAGACCTACGGCTACGGATTCACTGGAGCAATTCTTCTGCTCGCAGCTTTTCTGGTACTAACCAGTGGCAAGAAGAAGCCAAAGAGGCGCCCGGCTAGAAAAACCAGGCAAGTCGAAGAAGAGCCTGAGGAATCATTCGACCTACCCGAAGCAGTCACTGAGACTGAAGATGGAGGAAGTCGAAGAGACCGAAAGATTGCCCACTCTAACGAAACCGACTCAGAGTCTTCCGAACATTCAGAAGATGACGATATCAGCATCGAAGAAGATGAAATCGAGGAAGTGGAAGAGGTGCATGTCGCCGAGGAATATGTCGTCGATGTTGACCCCGAGATGGCCGAGGAAGAGGACATCGAGGAAGCTCTTGCTGGACGCAGGAAGTCGCGGCAAGAAATCAAGAGACGTATCGAAGAGAGACGACGAGGACAGTTAGCAGACATTCGAGCCTCTGCAGCTCGTATGTGGTCTAAGCAGGATGAATCCGAAGACCTTCTTGCCATCGTTAGCAAGCCCGGCCACGGACTTACCATCTTAGACGAGCCTGTCGAAGTGGCTCCTGGTCATCCATACGGCGCCACCTATGTTCGACTCGACTCAGCTCGAATAATGAAGGTCCGTGTTGCATTGGATGGTGGATTCGTCGCCGCACAGGAACACGAAGAAGAAGTCGAAGTCGAGGTGGACGATTTGCCACCCCCCCCCGATGGCCTCCCTCTCCCTCCCTCTCCAGAAGATCTACCACCTCCCCCAACCAGTAGCCAATCCAAGTTAGACGCTCTCAGAGAGGAGATGGGGTGACACGGATGTCTGAACCACTCACAATCAATAGAGTAGAGGTTGATGATTCCAGCCCCGCTGGTGGCGTAATCGAGGTTTGGACGGTTGACCGACCCGACAAGTTGAACGCGTTGAACACCGAGGTTTTCGACGCTCTGAAAGCTGCCTGTGCCACGGCGTCCAATGATGATACCGTGCGTGTTGTTGTCATCCGCGGCGCGCCACCCAACGAACCAGAAGAAGGGAAGCGTGCGAAGCCAAACTCATTCGTAGCAGGTGCTGACATCACCGAATTCATTGGAGCAAACTCAAACGATGTGAGACCAAAATTCGACGACAACGCATGGGAAGCGGTGTGGAATCTAGAGATGCCAACCATTGCGATGGTTGACGGTTTCGCTCTCGGTGGAGGAAGCGAACTAGCTCTATCCTGCGACCTAAGAATCGCCACCACACGCTCCAAATTCGGAACCCCCGAGATTAACCTTGGACTGATTCCCGGCGGTGGTGGAACACAACGCCTAGCACGCTTACTCGGCTATGGCAAAGCGATGGAGATGGTGATGAGCGGCGACATGGTCGACGCGGCCGAAGCGTATCGAATCGGCCTGGTCAACAAACTCGTAGAGCCCGAGGAACTTGAAGATGTCACCATGGCGATGGCAGCGAATCTAGCGAGCAAGTCACCTCACACAATTCGTGTCGCCAAGCGAGCAGTCAGAGGTGCCTTGGAGAAACCGATGACGGAGGGTATCGAGTACGAGAGGGACGAGTTCTGTGCCCTATTCGACACGGAAGACAAGGAGATCGGCGTGGTCGCTTTCCTTGAGAGAAGCAAACCCGATTGGGTTGGCCGTTAAGGAGGCTATCACATGAGCGAATCTGCGGAACCGATGGTTGTAGCCAAGGATCTAGGAAAGGCGTTCGGCGACTTCGTCGCACTACACCCCCTAGATGTCTCGGTTGCACCGGGTGAGTTCTTCGGAGTGTTCGGGCCCAATGGTGCCGGGAAATCTACTTTCATCAAACTCCTAACCGGTCAACTCCGCCCTTCTATGGGTGGTGCACGGGTTCTCGGAACTGATGTCCGAGCCGACCCGCGGGAGGTAAAAGCCAATGTCGGCATAGTACCCGAATCGGAATCCCCTCCTTCCTACCTAACCGCGGCCGAGTACCTTGAGTTCGTGGCTCGACTTCGCTCACTCGAAGATGTCCATGAAAAAGTCGACCACTGGCTCGACTGGTTCGGTATCAACGACAAGCGCAACACTTTGTGCAAAGATCTGTCAAAGGGACAGCGGCAGAAGGTAATGCTCGCGGGTGCGTTCCTACACGAACCAAAACTACTCTTCCTCGACGAACCGTTCGTCAACCTAGATCCAATCTACCAACGAAAGTGCAGGGAGCTCCTGATGGATATGATAGCCCAGGGAAGCACGATATTCCTCTGCACTCACATCCTAGAAGTCGCTGAGAGGCTATGCACGCGAGTGGCGGTTATTGACCGCGGTAAGGTGTTGGCAGCAGGTACCGTATCGGAATTGAAGGAGAATGATGATGAGAGCCTCGAA
>CAXFCF010000144.1:0-3878 GCA_964000875.1 uncultured Candidatus Poseidoniales archaeon | reverse complement strand
CGATTGTGACCATTTTTCCATACCTCCTTCTGACGGTTGAGATTACAGCTCTCTGTTGCTCCTTTGCGATTTCCTGACAAATGCACAGTTCCTCGGGTAGACCACAGAGATTGCAGATACTTGCCATTCTTTTCCTACTCCTTGTTTTCCTCGTTCATCTTGGTCAAGAGACGTGCGATGCTCCTTCGAACCTGCTTGTATGCACCCATATTGGATGCAGAACCGCCAAGCGCCTGCTCTGCACGTAGCTGTAGCATCTCCTCGCGTAGCTCTACGAGTCTCTTCTTGCGAGCGTCGCCGCTCATGTTGTCGATTTCTCGTGCGGAAAGATGGGTCACGACTCCACCTCCTCGGACTCTTCAGTGGATTCTTCGGTAACCTCTTCTGATTCTTCCTCGGTAGTTGCTTCCTCAGCAGGTGCTTCCTCCTCAGTGGCTGCCTCCTGATCTTCCTGAAGTTGCTCGATAGCTGCAATCTCCTCAGCAGCCTCCTCTTCGGAAAGCGAACTCTCCTCAACCTCGCTCTCAGGCAGTGCGTCAATCAGAGGCTCAAGACCTGCGTCAATCCTACTCGTGATTTCGACTTCGTGAGGCAACTTGGCACCTGGCTTCATGATGGCAACTGTGCAACCGATGGTTCCGAGCTTCTTGACTGCGGTGGCGATACCGATGTCCATGTGCTCGATAGCGGTCTCACCGCAATACTTGATGTGCCCCTTGAGGAACTTCTCTGTTCTGTGCCTAGAGCCTGTCAACTTGCCTGCAATTATGACCAAGCAACCCTTGGCACCAGCCTCCATCACATTGAGTACAGTGCTGTGCCCTGCTCTACGGAAGTACCAGCCACGCTCGAGAGCGCTTGCTAGCTTGCTAGCCATCACCTGTGCGTTGAGGGCTGGACTGTCTATCTCCTCGACCTGCAACTTCGGGTTTTCAAGGTTGAAATCATCACGAATCCTACGCTGTAGCTCGTTAATCACCTTGCCACGGCGACCGATGACCATGCCGACACGCTCTGCCTTGAGCGTGACCTTGGTGCAGATTTGCTGGTTGTCGAAGGCTCGCTCAAAGTCGAGGCCACCGAATCCGGCGCGCTCGGTCTCCTTGAGCAAGTACTCACGTACAAGCTGACGCTCTACATTGCGATCGACGAATGAACGGATTTGATTCACTTTTGCCATATTTCATTCCTCCTCAGAAATCTCCCTCGTCCTCGTCCTCGTCATCACCGTAGAACTCGAGGAACAACTCCAAGTTGACCTTGTAGTGGTTGGAAGGTGTAGCGCGCCCACGTGCGCGAGGGCGCATGTTGCGTGCAACTTGTCCGCGGTGTGCGGCAACATGGGTAATCAGCATCTCCTCAGCGTCAATCTCTTCGTAGCGCTGACGTGCGTTGTCCATAGCGCTCTCAATCAACTTGACATAGACCTGAGAAGCCTTCCTTGGGAAGCGACCTGGACCCATCTTGCCCTTGCGGTGTCCAGCCATGGTGTTTCCACCACGACCGCCCCTATGGCGAGCGACATACGGAATTGCCTTCTCGCCATCGATGACTTGGTGTAGATACTCAATGGCTGAACCGGCGTACATTCCCTTGATTGCGCGTGCTATCTGCACGCAGTGCTTGTGGTGAATATCAGCACCCGTTACACGGGCGACTGCCAACTTGTTACCTTCTAGGAGTTGGGTGTATCCAGGCTGGGGCTTGTTTCTGTCTCTGCTCATCCTTTCTCACCTCACTTCAATGCCACGTGCTTGCTCGACCTGGTAGCACCGACACCAGGGCCAGTGTGAGTTGGCCTGCGTCGGGTAGGAGCGAACTCACCCAAATATTGGCCAATCATCTCTGGCTGGACATCTATCTTCACGAAATCACGTCCATTGTGAATAGCAACCGTCTTGCCAACCATTACTGGAAGGATTGGCATGTCTCGGCGGTGCGTCTTGATGGTGTCACCATCGTTGGCTTCCTCTACCTTGGAGAGGAACAACTCGTTCTCCCTTGGTAGGCCACGGTCGAGGGAGCGCCGTGCCCTAGATGGTAGAAGTTCTACGATACTCATCTGATCATCGTCTTCGATAGGGTAGAGAGGCATCTGGTTGAGTTCTTCAAGGGTGTAGCCGCGGTAGGTGAACTCACGCTTCCTCCTCTCTGCTACGCCCATTCGGCGCTTCCTTGCCTGCCTGCGCGCCGCCTTCGGCTTGCGCATGCCCTTGTTCTTCCTACGTGCCATTCATCATCACTCCTGCTTCTTCCCTCGCGAGCGGCCAGTGCGTCGTGGCGCAATGTGACCGACCTTCTGCCCCGGTGGGGCATGACGTGATACAGAGTTGGGTCCGTGGACAGCTTGGTGGTTTCCACCACCGTGAGGGTGATCAACTGGATTCATTGCCACACCGCTAACGGTTGGGTATGCCTTACCTCGAGCCTTCGCCTTGTAGAAGGCCGCACCGGCCTTCATCAAAGGCTTCTCACTTCGACCGTGTCCTGCAAGGACACCGATGGTGGCTCTGCAGGATGCTGGAAGATCCTTGAGGCGACCAGATGGTAAGCGAACCCTGACCGATTCGCCCATCCTTGTCTCCAAAATGGCCGAGTTGCCGCCGCTGCGGGCGATCTTGCCGCCATCACCAGGTCGCAATTCGACATTGTTGATTGGAGTACCTTCTGGTATCTGTCCCAAGTTGGTCACATTACCTGGTCGTAGGTTGACATTGCTGCCGATAGCTATCTTCTGACCAACAGAGACTCCCTCGGTCGCCACCAGATGTGTTTCAGTGCCATCGTCGAACTTCACGCGCACGAGGGGTGCAGTGTGTACCGGACTGTGAATTAGCTCAACCACTTCACCAACCTGCTCAACACCCCTTGGGATGCGTGAAGCACCCGGGAAACGGTGACTGGATACCCTGTTCTTGGGGCTTGAACCCCTTCGCTGTGCTCGAATTCTCTTGCCCATCTCTTCACCACCTCATCAGAATGCACTCAAGTTCTGGGCTACGACATCCGCGTCGTATCCCTCTGCCATCTTGACGCTGGCGTGCTTGCCATGCTTCGAGATGCGGATGTTCACCTTGGCGACCTTGGTGTCGAAGAGGCGCTCTACTGCCTCCTTAACATCCAGTTTGGTAGCCTTCTCGTTGACGATGAACTCCAAGCGATTATTGTTCTGGAAGAAGCCCTCGTCAGGGTTGGCGATTCGCCTAGCCTCTAGGGACTTCTCAGTGATCCATGGCATGATGATTACCTTGTACGGGTCCATTTTACTCACTCCATTGCCTCGATAGCTTGACGAGTCCAAACAGTCAGTCTCCCAAGATCTCCACCGGGTGCCAAATCTTCAGCACAGAGATCCTTGGCTGCTACGACATCGACACCTGGTACATTGCGTGCCGCTTTCGCCAAGCCATCGGTCTGGCCGACTACTAGTAGGATGCTCTTCGGAGTACGGTACTTGCGTCCACGCATAGTACCCTTACCTGCCCTAATCTTGCGACCTGATTTAGCTCTGTCAAGGTCGGCACCTAGGCCGATTCCCTGCATCATAGCGATAAACTTGCGAGTTGAGTTTGCAAGAGGAATCTGCTCGACATCATAGGATTCCTTGTCCTTGCCGCGTGCCTCAACATAGTCACCTATGACTATCGGGAACGAGACGGAATCATCGAATCGGTGACCACGTGAGGAAACCATCTCGGAATCACATGTGGCTGCAATAGCCGAATTACGAGCTATTCGCCTCACCTTCGAGTTGACCTTCTGAGACCAGTCCTTCTCGACTAGAGGCCCGTGAGCCCTGCGACCACCACGAGTGTGCGGGTTCTCTGCACCGGTTCTCTGCCCGGTCTTTCGCATGATTCGAGAGACACCTCTCCCCT
>CAXFCF010000143.1:0-3892 GCA_964000875.1 uncultured Candidatus Poseidoniales archaeon | reverse complement strand
AGTCGCAGAACTCGCATATTATCGAGAGAAACTTTTCGAGTAAATCATTACCCAACCATCATAAAATGATTCCAAAGTTCTGTCGAGCAGGCTCCAGCTACATTCCCACCCCCAGTGGGCGGCCAAGGTGGATTCTGATTAGTTCAGTTCTATGACAGTCCCCACCCGTAGGGATATCCATCTTCATCGACGAACAGTACATTGATTCCAACACCGGATCTGTGGAACGCGATTAGTTCCAAACCGTGTATTCGGTGGCCTGTTGGAGCGATTCCAAGCACTGGGCGGGTCTCCTGTTGTTTTTCATCTGCGACCAGACGCCGACGAACTCCATCAACATCGTCAAACCATGGCAGAGGTCCTTCGGGAGAGAACTCGATTCCGAGAATCATGTCGACACCGAGTGTGTATTGTGCGGCGTCGGCATCCTGCTTCGAAGGGATGGCTACCGCGTTTGGGTGCGTATGTAGCCAGTGGACGAAGCGTCCACCCCTGCTACCGCGGGTCTCGGCAAAGATTCCGTCAGTCCATTCTTCAGGTACATGATGTACGGAGTAGGAGTCCCCTCTGTTGACGATTGAGGCGTCACCGAGCACGAAGCCCTGACCTGCGAATAGGTTCGCATCGTTGTCAATCCCGAGATATGCTTCGTCTACTTCGGGTACATGTGCCCGTGACTCGTCAGCATCCAGTCCCACGAGAATCTCGTCTGGTAGTGACTGAAGAGCCCATACAACGAGAGTCTCGAGAGTCGATCCAGGCATCTGAATTAACCCTGGATAAGCGTCCTTGGAGGCCAAAGAATCGGCGTTGTACGACGCCATCGCTTCAGCCAACCATGCGTCAACCATTGAATCGTGCCGGGGGTGAATCCTTAACAGGATTGGCCATCCTTCGATATGTAGGTGAGGTGATGGCTCGCAAGAAAGGTGGCTTCTCTCGATTCGTTGGTGGACTCACAGGAACGCCATATGAGAGGTTGGTACGCCATATCGATAAGGTCTCCAAGGAAGAGGACGAAAGGGAACTCGCGAGGGAACTCAACAAAGCGGCGAAGATTGTTCGTCGTGAATATGATGAAGGCAGTATCGACGAGCAGGAGCATGACCTTTTGATTGAGGACATCGAGACGGTTCATCCGACAGGCAAGACATTTCCCAAGTTCGATACTGATGCTGATGAATTCTATGATGCTGACAACATGCCCGATGCTCCCGAGCCGGAGTTGGGAGGCCCAGTCAATCTCGACGAGTTGATGCGCTCTCGCAACGACTCATTCCAAGGTTCCTGGGGCACGGATGAGTACGATGACTACAAGCGACAGATGGCGGAGGAGTTCTACCGCGAGTCGGATGAAGCAATCGCAGCTGGCGATCATCAGAACCTATCTGCACAGGATCCAGTCGGTGGCAGGGTGTTCCATGATGTTGAGGACGACGCTGAGGAAACTCGCCGAGCTATAGCCCAAGAACAGGGTCTCGTCGATGACACTGTTGAGGAAGGGGAAGACGAGGATTACTATGTCGACGACGACGGAGTCGAGTGGTGGCGAGATGATGATGGCCAGTGGTGGTATCGCCTAGAAGGTCAGCAAGATTGGTACCAATCGGATGATTGACATGTTCCGCGCAACGGCGCTCAGCCTAATCTTTCTCCTCCCTCTACTATTTGTTTCTCCTCCTGCAGCCGCACAAATCAACTTAGATTGTCCAGTATCAACACTGTTTGGCGATGACCAACCGAGTCTAGTTCACATTTCGATGACTCAGGACTCCACAGAGATGCAGGTCACTTGGTCAACCGGTGTCCAAACGGATTCGGAGGTAGAATACGGGTTAGATGGGAACTTGGATCAGTTTGCTTCGGGGAGTTACTCATGCTATGACTACGACATGGTATTCCACAGTGTGACTATGACTGGTTTAGAACCGAATTCGAACTACTCATACCGTGTTGGAAATGGTGAAGAGTGGTCTTCTACCTATGCATTCAACACCATTCCTGAATCTGCACAATCTGTCAAATTCCTTGCCTTTGGAGACCATGGGTTGAGTTCGGAAGGTCTTCAGACGAGTGATAACATACTCAACAGCGACGCTGACTTCCTGATTCTTTCGGGGGACATTTCCTACGCCAATGGGGATCAATCAGTGTGGGACGATTACTTCCAAGAGAACGAGGCGTCAATGGCAACCTTCCCTTGGATGATGGTTCCAGGTAACCACGAGAACGAACCAAGTTACGGATTCGACGCATATGAGACACGCTTAGAGTTCCCTTCCGATTCCAACACTGACCTTTGGCACTCTTTTGTGCGTGGTCCTGTGCACTTCACCGGTTTCTCCACCGAGCATGACTTTGCAGTAGGTAGCCCTCAGTACGAGTGGTTGATGCAAGATCTGGCTGCCGCCAATGCGAGCCGAGATACGGTTCCTTGGCTGGTTGTCTATGGTCACAAACCAATGTACACATCACACGGGGAGTCCAATCATGACATCGATGAGCAGTTGCGAGCAGAGTTAGAACCACTGTTTGTCGAATATGGAGTTGACATTCTAATCTGGGGACACGACCACTTCTATGAGCGTACTTGGCCGGTCATCGACTCAACAGTTCAAGACAGGGGTGAGGATGGTCTGTCTTTCACCAGCGACGCCGCACCTATCCACATCATCGCCGGAACGGCCGGGCGCGGTTCATACGACTACACCTCTGAGCAACCTGAATGGGTTTACTATCGTGAGAAGTCGTTCGGAATGATGGTAATCACGGCTAATCATGATGTAATGACCGTCGAGTATCACACACATGAAGGTACGATTACAGATTCCTTCAAGATACATCAGAACAAAATTTTCGTGGAAGAGGCTTCTGATGGACTTCTGCCAGGGCCGCACATGTTGTTGACCCTGTTAGCAGTCACTCTGGCCGCGGCCAGAGGTCGAGAGTCGCCAGACGAGGCTTGACAATAGCATCGTCGGCTCCCGCGGCAAGCATGGCATCGTTGGCAAAGCGAGCGGAGCTCATACCAACGATTCGACTTGGTCGCTCTAACTTCCCGTTAGCCGCCGCTTCGGTTACTCCCTTGAGCACATCCAATCCACTAGTGGGTGGCATGAAGTGGTCGAGAAGAAGGACATCGGGTGCGAATTGTTCGATATGTACCAGAAATTGATCTGAATCCCATCTTTGTATAATCTCCAATGATTTGATGTCAACCCCGCCAGCGGTTAGCAGCGCTTCGATATCGTAAGAGTCCTCAAAGGCGAGGACGCGCATCAAACAGTTCCACCGGCGTTTACCCAGAGTTCTTTGATCAGTGCTTCATCGGTGAGGCTACCCTTGTGGATGTCTGTGATGCCTCCTCCTGCGTTGATGAAGACAACCGTTGGGCGTGCGGTTACTTCAATCTCCTGGGCTGCCTCTACGCCCTTCATGAATGGATAGTCCAGATATTGACCCTTATCGTCTCCATCGTCGTCATAGGCATCGGCTCTTTCATGCCAATCCTCAAGGGTTATTCCCTCTGGGTCATCTTGTGGATCAGTGCTGAACACGAGGACAGTCGGGTCATCAAGCGTGTTGTTCAGCGCGTGCATTGTCGAGTGACATGGTGCACCACACCACTCGGCGGAGAACAGGACAATGAATGTAGAGCCCGTGTAGTCAGTAAGAGTGTGTTCGTTACCATCATCAGCTACACTTGAGAATTCAGGGAAAGGTGTGAGTCCATCCCCTTCTTCACCACCCTCACCGATGCAACCAGAGAACCCGAGGCTCAGGGTCATGAGGGCGACCGCCAAATATGACAACTTGGTTCTCATCAGACCGTCCGAAAACGGAGAGCGTTATTCTTGTTTTCCACACCCAAACACTCTCCACTCTTTAATAA
>CAXFCF010000142.1:0-3900 GCA_964000875.1 uncultured Candidatus Poseidoniales archaeon | reverse complement strand
CTCGTAGTTGTCCAGCACATCCTGAAGATGGTAGCGTTCGTCCCAGTAGTCGTTCCACTGGTCGCCACCAAAGCCCGCCCCAAACCAAGTCGTCCACGGATTGAGTGGCCCAATTATGTCATCGGAACACATCCGCATGTCGTCTTCGGTAGCATCGGCGGTAGCACCTTCATAGAGAACATCGTATAGCATGGCTCGCGCCTCGCTGCTACCGTTTCGATAGAACATCTGTTGGACGCCAATGGAGCCGGAGATGGGGACAATTGTCTTGAGGTGCTCAGAAGGATTCTGTGCTGCTTCCCAGTTGGTGGTGCCAGCGTACGATTTACCCATCAATCCGACATTTCCGTTGCTCCACTCCTGTTCTCCAAGCCATTGCACCGCTGCTTGGATACCAATCTGCTCGCCAAGACCCTTCACATCCTGACAATGGGTTGACTGTCCGGTACCAAAGGTTGAGACTTGGGCGAGAGCGTACCCGTAGGGTACGAATGTGTCCAACACCCACTGGCCGACTCCTGCGTCGGGGATTGTGTTAGGGTTGGAGTCGTCTCCTACAACTCCCTCTCCCCCGAAGTCGTAGTATGGGTGAATAGTCGCTATAACTGGAACTTTGGTACCTGGTTCAACATCTGGCATCCAAATCGCCACATGCATCAATGCAGGCTCAGGATATCCTGCGTCCTGTTCGCTCGCTGGTAACTCGACTTCGACGAAGTGTTCGGTTGGGCCTGTCCATGAGTAGGGCCCAGGTTCTGGTAACTGGGATCTGAGTCCAGAGACATTGAGCCCCATTGCGTGACGGTCTTCGAGCGGTACATTCCACCATTCGTTTGCGGCGCTTGAGTCGTTATTGAAGAGAATACCACCGCTTCCCCATACGGATGCAAGTGCCATGAACAAGATTACAATGAGCGTTGTCGCTCCCATAGCAATGTTCAGCTGTAGCTTTTCTCGGGAGGCGGTGAGGGAGTCCTCATCGGCAACGAGTTCTGCTTCCAGCGGTTCGGCCACAAAGAAGCCCAGAGCATAGGAAGCAATGAGGATGACGCCTTACAGGCGTCCGGTTTTTGAACACCAAAATCAACGAACTATGCACCAACGGTTCCATTAGTACGAGTTCTTTCAGCGGTACATGCGCATGAAGCCGTTTGTACTACTTTGCGTACTGACTCTGTTCGCTGTGCCGACCGCTGGTTGTATCGAGGTACCTTGTGAATGGACCGACTCCTGTGGGACATGCGGCACTGAGGAGATTATGGGGGATGAGGTTGTCGACGGTTGGATTGGTTTGCAGATGCCATCCTTCGCCTTTACCGACCAAGTTGGCCAGAACTGGGATACAGCTAATCTGTCGGGGGAGGTCTATGTTGCGTACTTTTCTACACCTTGGTGTAGTCATTGTAAGACCACTCTAGACGCCTTTGATCAGGCGATTCCAGAAGACAGTTTGCTCGTATTCAACAAGGATGCTGAATATGATTCTAGTGACATGGTTGAGTGGCACAATACAACCGAGGAAGAATTTGAACGCCAGATAAATCGGCCATTCATCCACGCACCCGAGCTCGCCGATGCTGTTGTTGTGGAAGGTATTCCATTCGCTCTATTCGTCGATGGCGATGGCACCGTAATCGACTACACTCTTGGCAAGAGGGAGAACCCTAGTCTCATCACTGAACTGTGGGAAGATGCAATCCAACAGTGATTCATACCATATTCCCCACTACGAGATCTATCACACAGTGCCTTTTGTGAGGTGCATACCACTTTACTTTGACCAAATTTTCTATGGTCACTTTTCTGCCAGACATCATTTCTAATTGGTGAGCCACTTGGTTTGCCCATTCTTGCTCCTGCCCACCGGGAGCGTTGCCATGCAGATGCAAGCGCCCACCTTCAGGCTTAATTGCAGCCATTGCGAGTGTCCAGCTCCTCTCTGAAGACGGTAGGAGCCCGAGAATCACACGATCGCAGGCGGAGAGAGCCTCCGCCGCCGAGCCGTCGTCTGCAATCGAGTCCTGATTGTCGCCGGCGTGAATGACACAACGATCCGCCACGCCATTCATCGCTAGCCCTCTTTCAAGGGCCCTCAACGAGTCTCCAGACCATTCGCAGGCGTGTACTTTAGCAGCACCTGCTCGCACCAAGATAGGCAATGTGTAGTAGCCGATTCCAGCATACAAATCGAGCACAGTCTCTCCAGAACAGTCTAGGTCGCCCATGCGACCCCTTTCCGGTAGGTTACCTGCTGAGAACATCGACTTCGTAACATCATAGCAGTAGGAAATTCCGTGTTCCTTGTGAACCACCTCACCATCATCCCCGAGCACCATCTCGACTGATGGGCGGCGCATATCTCCGGAGACCTCTCCCTTGATGCCAATCCTCTCGGCACCTAGCGCATTAGCGATCAATTTCCAGAAAGATTGGTCATCGAATTCCCTCCAATCGGCGAACGCACCGAATGGTACCAATGCGAGATCACCATGAATTTCCCACTTTGAAGGGACGGCATTGAGGTAATGCGAGTCAAGAGAGCGTTCATTGAGGAAATCCGAGAGTAGGACAAGCATCCTCTCGCGAGGGGTTCCGAGGCCACCTCCTTCTGCCATCCAATCACCTGCTGGGATAGACGGGCTACGAGAACCAAATTAAATGAACAGAACAGTATGTTTGAGATATGGGGGGGTTGGAGTTGAACGACAGAAGGCAGCGCCGGCTCCGCATTCTGACCTTTCTCATGCCGCTTCTTATGTTCGCCACACCAGCGTTGGCGGATCCACCACCTGGTACTCCGGAAGTGAACAACACCTTCTGTTCCACTTGGAATAATGGTACAGGGATATGTGATGACTACAATGCCGCACATGACTTGACGAACTCCGCTGAGTGGGTCGAGGCACACTATGAGTTCACAATGCATGACACTAATTCTTTCACGATTGAGATGGAATGGGAATTGCACGAGTTCAACCGCTCCGCCCTTGGGCTTGAGGGCATGGATCTTGGAGGTGACTTCGACCTAGAAGCATCAGGGGCGCCAGCGGATTACATTCGTAACTATCTGAGCCATCAGACTCCAGCGGGGATCCAAGTTCGTCAGATGGTTCTCGACACATTTTCGTCTGAGGTCGCCGAGGTTGCTAACTCGACCTTCAATGCTGAAACTTCGGTGACCAGCATGATGGTCGATGAGGTCACCATAGATGGGGTTCAGGTGCAGTGTAGCGAAGATGGTACAGAAGATTCTGCAGACGAGGTGGCGGGCTTGCCGAACAATGCCTTCCAACCTCCTCTCTGCCTCCGTTCAGTTGCCAATGTAGAGGTTGGTATGGACATTCTTGGCCTTGGCTTGACGGGTGAACAGATTGAGCGCGCCCTGCAAGGTCTTCTGACCATGGGTGGCGAGGTGACCACCGACTTCACCTTGCTAAGCCGACCTGGACACAAGGCGACCTATGTCCTACATCCGCCCGAATACGCTACAGTTCTCGAAGCCACGAATGGAGTCACTGTGCCGAACCAAGTTGGTTCGGTAACCTACTCGTACGCACAATGGCAGGTCGATGGCTTGCAGGAGGGTGGTGGTGCAAACAATACCGAAATTACCACTGAAGTCTTACTGGCGAGACGAGATGGAGTGACTTCTGCAGTCGACATAGACATGGAGGTTGACACGGGAATTACTGTTGACTTGATTCTCGACATGCGTGATTCATCCAACACTATGGTTCACTCCAGTGCTGACATCCACTACTTGCCATACTCTACTTTGGAAGGATGGGGTTTCGAGTTAGAAGTCGACGGCATCGATGTTCCGTGGATGACTGCAGATGGCATTCGCATGGCCAACGAATTCGGTCTTATCGAAGCCGAGAACTTCACCTCTCTTATTCC
>CAXFCF010000141.1:0-3904 GCA_964000875.1 uncultured Candidatus Poseidoniales archaeon | reverse complement strand
TTGAACTCTCCAGCCTGTTGGTCGTACATGTATGTCCCCATGATGTCACTAGGCAACAAGTCAGGAGTGAACTGTACACGCTTGAACTTACAGCCGAGGGTTCTAGCGAAGGTGTTGGCAAGTAGTGTTTTTGCCAGTCCAGGGAAATCCTCCAGAAGCATGTTTCCGTTGGACAGGATACCGATTGTAACCCTTCGAAGGTTCTCTTGCTTACCTATGATGACCTTCGAGACCTCGTTCATTAGGCCATTGGAAATCGCGCTGACCGTAGCGATCAAGTCTCGGGTTCTGCCATCTCCACCTACTGCTGCTTGCATGGACACACCCTGTTTGACATCCTCTGACCCACCCGATTCGTACTAAAGGGTTGGGGGTTGGTTCTTCACCCGCGAATCACGCTTCAACGACCCCAAAAATGGTCTTCTTTCCTATGGATGGCGATTATTTCGTCTAGAATTTCTTGTTCTACCACGCTAAGGTCGAGTTTCCTCAACTTGCGGACATGGCGCTCTGGTACATCAACTAACAACACATCTTCCTCGTCGATACCCCTACCTACGACGACTCCGTCGATGGCTACGGCCAATTCGTCACCTTGCTTCGCTTCCTGGAGAACATGTTCACCATCCCTGATTGACTTAACACGGCCAGCCTTCGAGCCGTCGGCTTTGAGAAGCCGCTGTCCAACATGGATTCTGCCACCCAGAACTCTAACTCCGACCACTGCTGGGTTTGAGCGACGGAATACATGATCGGCGAGAAGTAGGATACGTCCAGGATGGATAACATTCTCCCTGCTCTCTTCGGCCAATCTCTCGATGGTTTCGGCTCGCCATTCATTGAAGCGTTCGAGTATGTGGTAGATGATGTCCGACCCGAGGTGCAACACATCGCAGTCCTCTTTGTCCAATTCAGCTTGAGCTTCGTCGAGCACCTTGCTGTTGAAAGACATGATGACCCGTTCGAAGATGTCGTCAGAGGTGGCAGCGGCACGCACATCCTTGCGGGTGATTGGACCAATGGTAGCCGAACGAATTTTGATGTTCATCAGGTCTCCTTTATCGTCCTTCATTCCACGTAACTCGAAGGCAAGCGCTTCGAGGCCTCCAAGGGTATCCGCCTTGATGGCGATGCCCTCTTCATCGAGGTCAATAGAGATCTCACACTCTTCGGCCACCTGAGATAGGATATCGTCTCTTGTCTCGTCGTCTGGAACAACTCTGAGTGTAGTTCCAGCCAAAATGGAATCCATGTCTGCAGCACTTACCTTCAGTCCAGAAGCAGCGTGTGCTTCCTCGACAGAGTCCCAGCGATCGCCAGCATCACGCATCTCAGACATCCCCCTAGGCGAGAACATTCCTTTGATGCGAGTGATTACGGGGCCATCTGGGGTTGCCAGTGCGATTTCATCCCCTTTACGCAGCGTTCCCCTGTGTAGGATTACATCGAGTGTCTTTCCAAGACCTCGTTCTTCTTTCATTTCAAGGACGGTAGCCTCAGCAGATCCCGAGATGTCCTCCAACTGATCCGCGAGGTATCTTTCAGCTAGACCGATGGTGACCGCAAGAAGGTCTTGTATTCCCTCACCTTCCTTGGCTGAACAGGGTACCAGTGCGATGTTCTTGGTGAAATCCTTGATTTGGTCATAGCGTTCGAGGTTGAATTCCTCCTCACCGAACTCACCGACGAGTTGCCAGTATCGTTGCTCGAAGTGAGATATAGTGTCTGAAGATTGCTTTCGGAGAGATAGTGCCATCGCTCTACCATGTTCTGCTTTCCAGCCATGAATTCTATCGATCTTGTTGCAAGCTACCACGAATGGCGTCTTTGCATTGCGAAGGATTCTCATCGACTCAAGGGTCTGTGGCATACACCCATCGGTCACATCAATTACTAGAATGGCGATGTCAGCTAAAGAACCGCCACGAGACCTCAGTGTAGAGAATGAGTGGTGACCGGGAGTATCGATGAATAGCAACCCAGGAGAATCGAATTCCTTGCCACCCATGAGAGGCGCGCAAAGTTCATTCAATATTTTGGAAGGAACTTCCGTGGCACCTATGTGCTGTGTGATTCCTCCGGCTTCGCGAGCCATGACCGATGCTTGTCGATCTTGGCCAAGGGAGCGAATGTGATCTAGGAGGCTGGTCTTACCGTGGTCAACATGACCTAGTACTGCGACGATGGGTTGCCTTCTGCTGCTCATCCATGTCACCTGCCTCTCTTTTCTGATGTTTCATCCTTCGTAGACCCAATCTTCGATGGTTCGATTCCATTCGTTGAGCCCACCCGGGAACCAAAGTCCCAATTCAAACTCCGCGGTATCTTCACCATCACTACCGTGAATGATGTTGTGTCCAATATCCATGGCGTAATCGCCACGGATGGTACCTGGTGCTGCTTGGCGGCCATCAGTTGGACCGATTAGGTTACGGGCGACACTAATCGCGTCGGAACCTCTCCATGCCATTGCGACGACAGGTCCCGAGGTGATGAACTTCAACAGACCAGGGTAGAACGGTCTTTCGCTGTGAACAGCGTAGTGCTGTGAGGCGATTTCCTGTGATGGGATTTCTTGTCTTAGGCCTACCATTCGTAGCCCCTTTTGCTCGAATCTCTTGATAATCTCTCCAACTAGTCCCCGCTGGACTCCGTCTGGTTTGACCATTACGAATGTCGTTTGCATGGTTCTCACTGAGCCGGCCGTGCGGCCTCCCCTGTTTAAGCAAAACGCTTGTCACCCTGTAAGGGTGTAATCACTGGATTCCGCCCTTGACATAGTGGCGGGTCCAC
Source organism: uncultured Candidatus Poseidoniales archaeon (assembly GCA_964000875.1). Classification (GTDB taxonomy): domain Archaea; phylum Thermoplasmatota; class Poseidoniia; order Poseidoniales; family Thalassarchaeaceae; genus MGIIb-Q1. The sequence goes on along the minus strand of CAXFCF010000141.1, from coordinate 1,111 downwards.
TTAACACGACGAGCGTTTCTCTTCAAGTCAACCATGTTCTTGCGAGCCTTGCTGCTCTTGAACCAGAGAACGGTTCCATCCCTACGGACATACATCGTACCAGTTCCAGGTTCGATTTCATCGCCACTGAAGGCGCACACTCTTCGCTCAGGCATTTCACCGACCTCCGAGCTTGCGAGCTTCACGACCCGTGTCCTTGAGCATCAAAATGTCTCCAACTCTGATAGGACCAAGGACATTACGAGTAATGATTCGCCCTATATCTCTTGGATTAGGGGCATCGTTAACCCTGACTTTTACCTGAGTTGCCTCACCAGTCATTCCGGTGCGGCCGACGACTTCGACGACCTCTGCAGGCCAACCATCTGCCATTTCCAATCACCTCAGTTACCAGCTAGTTCGCCAGCAGCCTTGACGGCGTTCTGGAAGTCATCGTTTGCTTTCTGGTCGACATTGAGCACTGCAATAGCAGCGGTCTGGCGCCCTTCTGGTAGACCAGCGGCCTCGCCGAGATAACTTTGATCAGCGACATAGATGTAAGGAATACCACGTTCCTTGCAAATTAGCGGAATAGGCATCAGAAGTTCACCAGGATTCACATTCTCTGCCATCACGACGAACTTTGCGTCACCACGTTCGCAGACCTTGATTACTTCGTTCATTCCCTTCTTGATTCGTCCTTGACCGTCCTTTCCGACCTTCTTCACGAACTCATACACACTATCCTGCACTTCTGCAGGTGTTTCAAAATCAACATGCACACTCATTGGATGTCATCCTCCTGTAAGCGAGTCCGCCGAGGGCGTGGCTCATTTAAACACAGCGGAATAACCCAGGGGGGTCTTCATTCGGTCAAAGGCCGATAGTTTCCCTTAATCTGTTGATTCCACGGGCTAGAGCAGGTGCACTGGACACCACGGCGTAGGGATTACTTCCGATGGAGTCAGCGGCGTGGACACCGTCGACATAATCCGACAGTCTGGTTACCGCCCCACCTGTGAACAGTCCGTGTGTGCATGAAGCGTGCACCTCTTCGGCTCCCTGACTCCTCAGCGCATCTGATGCTTTGCAAATGGTGCCACCCGTACTGATCATATCATCGACGATAGCA
>CAXFCF010000140.1:0-3910 GCA_964000875.1 uncultured Candidatus Poseidoniales archaeon | reverse complement strand
ACCTGATGCCTCGATCGTTCCATCGAAAGTCTCGGATATCGAAGTGAATCCCACTCCTTCAGTTACTATCGCCGTCAGGGAGTGGTAGTGGTTACCATCCAGCACAGGGGATTGATCCTCAACATCACCCTCATCACCTGTTAGGTGAATTGCCGTCTCATAGCCATCGAAATCGCAGTTTGATACCGCAACAGGATCACTTCGCAGACCTTCTATGTACAGCCCTACACCAGTTCCATTAGATGTAAGATCTATGCCGCTTAGCGAGGCACTAGATTGAGAGATGGATATAGCCGGTGAACCTTGGATGGTTCCTGATGATATCGTGACTCCGTCAGAATGATCTATGGAAAGAGCAGGAGCTCCACCACCGCTAGCGATAGCGAAACTACTCATCGAAACCGCTTGGTCAACCATCTCCAGATGGACAGCGGCTCCTATACCATCGTGATCATTAGCATTGAGACCTGTCACCGAGCCAACGCCACCACGTAGGTGAAGTCCCTTCGAATTGCCGACTCCCAAGGTCATGTTGGTCAAGCTAAACAAAGACTGAGTCAACATCAAAGCACTGGTATGACAACTGGTGAAAGAGGTACCAGATACGGTTAATGAACCACCGTTGCCCATGACGCAGATATCGGATTGCAAGCTAGTTCCTCCATTCATCACAACTGACCCTGCACCACTAATCGAAAGTGGTGAGGAAGAGAGAATCGTGTTATCGATTGACGCTGTGCCTGCTTCAGGGCCAACAGTCAAACTGCCACCCATTACTTGTGCTGATTCGAGTTCAATAACGCCATCCTCGGTTACGGTGATACCATTCCAATCACTACCCAGTATTGTTGAACGGCTTGCTTCCATGACTCCATCTACTTGGATTCCCTTATCTCCCGCTACTGTCAAACTGACTTGTTCAAGCAGCGTAAGTGTGGTCAAAGCAGTTACAGTCAGGTTATCGTCCAGATAGTAGGGCGAGAACGCTTGATCGAGCCTTACCCAACCTCCTGTGTAACCACCTGCAAGTGTCGACATCATTACCTCAATCTCTGTCGAACCCACTGGATCCCAACTCTTCGTCTGGCTGTGACTGCCTCGGATGACATAGACCGGTACGATTCCCGAGGTGTAATCTGACATCTCGGTTACATTCCTGTAGGTGGCAATGAATATCGCTTCACCATCTGAATTAGTGGAAACCGAGTTACCTTGGACATTAACGGTTGCACCTTCGACCGGTTGACCGAAGTCTAGAACACGAACCTTGGCTGCGTTAGTGAGTGCAAACCAGCCACCCATCGATGGGTGTATTGTACCACTGACCGAACCAGAATGGATGGTCAATCTACAAGTCTGTTCAAGGTAGAAATCACCGGTAACATGGATACCACTCCAATGGTGTTCTTCGAGTGAACAAGCGTGGTGGAAGTCCGCCTCGACGAACAGTCCGGCACCAATTCCACGGACAGGTAGACTAGTGTTGGTGTGTAAATTGGCGTCCGTAGTGCCATTGTTACCTATGAGTTGCCCGCCATCTGCAATCTCAATCGTACCACCTGAGAGTTCAAGCCTGGCATCGCGGAGAGTTAGTGAGGCTGCGGCGGAGATGATGACATCGTAGCCGGAAGCTATCTGATAAGTCCCTCCGACCAGTTCAGCGTCCACACCCATCGGAATAACCCAATCCTGACCGGTGGGTATCAATGGAAGTTGGAGAGAACCACTAGGTGGAGTCAAAACATCGGTTACACCGTATGTACCATCGTTGGCAGTCACGGATGAACCAGCTGAAAGTAGTGGAACCGTCGCTTCGCCATTGGAATCCGTCAGCTCCGTGAATCCATGTGATGTCACGCTGACATCAGCCACCGGATTGGAAGAAAGGTCAGAGACGGAAACCAATGACTCTGTGAACTCGTGGTAGTCGGCTACATCGATTCTAGCATTCGTACCTCCAAAGTAGAGTGTACCTGCACCTGCTGCATCGAATAGCCCGTTCGAACTGGATGGAGGAAGGTGACGAACGGTAGCCGTCTGATCCTCTGAAATCTGAAGAGTTGCATCCTGATGTGCTGAACCCGTCCAGTCCTCGATATGCAAAGTACCATCCTCTAGATTCACACCATGGTGTGAGTTACCTGTAGTCAACGACTCCAGTGACACGGTGCCACCATCAACATGGATACCTGAACCTCCTGTGATGCCTCCAAGGTTAACCGTCAAACCTGACCCTTCAAGGATGCAATCTGTCCCACACAGAATTCCTCTTGACCAACCAGACATTGTGAGATCTTCGACCTGCACGGAAGCCCACGTTGACTCGATGCCGATTGAGGTGGTGTCGGCCGAGAGATAACCGCGTGTCATTACTGAATCAGTTATGGTGTGCTTGCCGGCGATGAAACCAAGACCTTCAGATCCTGTCGCACCAGTCAGTGTGACATCTTCCCATACGGTATCAACGCTAGAAATCTCTCCCGCCGATTGAACGAAGTCAAACTCAGATGACTCTATGTCGAGAATTCCGGTTCCTGAGACATCAAACAATATCCCTTGAACATCAAGGTCAAGTGAATCCAACTCATGATTCCCTGTTCCCGAAAGACGCATGCCGTCGCCAAAACCAGCCAGTGTAACATCATCCAACATAGTCACACCTAAGCTAGATGATTCAACTGACCAACCTGAACCCGTTCCAAGAAGGTCAAGCGTACCGACTTCCAAACTAACTGACGATGTCGCAATCATTACCTTCGACACCTGAGTTCCAGTTACTCCAGACAAATAGAAACCATCGGATTCGAGGGAGTCAAGCATGAGGCCTACTGTGTCCAATGTCACGGTTGAGACTGAGAATGAAGTTTGACCACGAGCCAGTACTGCTGTGGTGGTATTGGTTACATCAACACCAGTCGCCGAACCCGAGGAGCCATCATACGAGGCAACAGCAGTTCCCGAGTCTTCTACCTCCATGCCAGCTAAGTTGAGTGAACCCCAGTTCCTGACAGCAGTACTTGACATGTGGGCGAAGGTTGCCGTAGCCGTAGCCTGGCCTAATGCGGCCACCTCAATACACGATATATCGAGCCGGTAGCAGGAGAGACGATCAATTAGAGCGGTTCCTGTAACATGGGTAGCGACCCAAGAGTCTTCCACCTGAACATTGGATAAAGTTGCATCACCCGAAACCGAAATGGCATTTCTTGCCCTTGTGATTGTTGACCACGAGGCTTCTAAGTTGCCGCTGGAATTTACGACTATTCCTTTCCACCATCCTGTATTGCTGTTCAGCCCAATCGGATTGTTGTTGTTGATTATGGTGACAGGTTGACTCTCTGTGCCATCCAGCACCAAGCGGCCTTCGACCCAAATAGTGTAATCGTCCGTGATAGTAAGATTAGTGCCAGCCTGCAAGGTAAGCGTACTACTAGCATCAATCGTCAGATTACCATCCAAAGTAACTTCACCAGACCATGTCGTGTCCGACGATATTGTCTGATTTGCACCCACTGGAAGAGAGGTTGCCAATGATAGCAAGAACAGTGCGCAGAGCGAGAAAGAAGTGAGCCGGCGGGAGTCCATGGACTACCGATATCGCCTGCCCCCTATCAATAACACCTCGACGCGTCAACCATTGACCGTAGGTCAATGCTAGCGCTATTTGGTGGGCCCGTCCGGATTTGAACCGGAGTCTAACGGCCCCCAGCCGTCAAGTATTGGCCAAGCTAACCTACGGGCCCGTGATGTATCGGGGATCACGGCTTGCGATAGACAGTGAACGGCGCCACATCGTCAATCAACTCGACATGCGACACGAACATCCTGCGGCAGCAATAGCGCTCAAGACCCAACTCGTCAAGCACCTCGGCAGCATCCTCGCCACCATCTGTGCGTGCCTTGTAGGCCA
>CAXFCF010000139.1:0-3939 GCA_964000875.1 uncultured Candidatus Poseidoniales archaeon | reverse complement strand
CTTGCTTGAGTTCATCATACATCGATAGATCTTGTCCAACCCAGACAACCTTGAGTTCGTCACCTGTCGCTTGACGCAACTTTACATTGGGATAGACTTGATCCTTCGGGCTGACGCAGATCCAGTCTAGATGCTCCTCAGGTAGTGCTATGGTTCCATTGGTCTCTATCGCTAATTGGTATCCGAGTGGCCGCAATACACTGGATATTGTCACGATATCCTGCAGCGCTGGTTCCCCACCTGTTAGTACGATTCTATTGCAGTCCCAAGGTGCCATTGTTCTAATGATTCGCCTGAGTGTCATGTTTTCCCACACATCAAACTCGGTATCACACCACGAGCAAGCGAGGTTACAACCTCCGAATCGGATGAATATTGAGGGTACGCCAGCGTGGTGTCCTTCACCTTGAATCGAGTAGAATATTTCGACAATAGGAAACTCCTGTTCAAGTGCGTCAACCTCAGAATTAGAATTAACACCCTGTTCTTCGATGATGTCGACTATAGGTAGGGCGATTAAATCTGGAGAGTCTTCAATCATCTTATCACATCAAGAATTAAGCGATGCTGATCTGATTAGTTGCATTAATTCGGTTCTGGCTTCCACCTTGTCGAAGAACACACCTCTCATCGCGCTGGTCGTCATCACTGAGTGTTGCTTCATCACTCCTCGGCATTGCATGCATCCATGAGCTGCTTCCAATATCACGGCACATCCTAGCGGCCTCAAGACTCTCTCTAAGTCATCTGCAACACCCTTGGTTATCCTCTCCTGGTTCTGTAATCTACGTGAGTGCATGTCCAACAATCGAGCTAATTTGCTAATCCCAACTATGCTATCAGTCGGTATGTATGCCACATGGCCTCTACCTCGAAATGGTTGCAGGTGATGCTCACATGTTGAATTGAATTCGATATCTCTGAGTAGGACGATTCCATCGTAACCTTCAGAGTTGAAGGTAGCAGAAAGCAACTCTTCAGGATTCAAACCATATCCACTAAAAAGTTCAGTAAAAGATTCCACTACACGTCTCGGAGTGTCACTCAAACCCTCTCTCTCGACTCTATCATTTCCCTCGATATACTCCAAAAGTACTCTCACAGCTTGTTGCGCTTCATCACTATTAGCCATATCACTCACCTCCAATCCTACCATGCCTAGCATCAATTTGGTCGAGTTGATCCAACATCTTCCGACAGGCGGTTCTGATCGCATCTGCAACGCTGATGAACTTCTTGTCATCGCCCACATGAACCTTCAGATCATCCAATAGTTCGGCAGGCATGTCCAAACTTATCTTTGGCATGATTCACGGGTCATGAATGGCCGTATTAAGTATTATCATAGTAATACTGAGGGAATACTAAGAGATGGAATCAACCAAATCTTCCCTGTTGAACTGCTTACTCGCCCAAGCTACTGCTAGTATTGCATAAACTAGGCTTGACACAGACCAGACTAGAATATGCGTCCAGTCAGTTGTGTCCAGAAGAGCCTCTCTCATAGCAAGACAGACGTTAAGAACTGGTGCTGCGAACCACAACAGTTCAATCCCCTCCAAGTTCACAAATTGTGCAAATAGAGCAGGAGCGATGAAGGCTAGCATCAGGGGAGCCAAAGTGGTTCCAGCTTCCTTCACTGAGTGAGACCTCACAGCGATGGCGAGCTCGAGTGCGATAACGGATATTGTGTAGAGTAGTATTGCGAGTATAAGTGCGATTATCGAAGATACCCCAAGTGATGGTATGCCGAAGAAACCCGAGGGTAGCATGAATGCGATTGCAAATAGGAATACAGCTATTGTGATGGCTACAGATGTGACGCCGACCACCACTACGGCGATCCACTTCCCGAACAGGAGTTCTATCCTTGATGCAGATGTGCATAGGAGTGCCTCCATCGTGCCCCTCTCTCTTTCTCCGGCAGTCATGTCAATTGATGGTTGCATGGCACTTGATGCCACCCACATTGCGACCATTACTGGAATCAGTAGAGATAGCGCAAAGCCAGCAGCTTCACCTTCAGTTGACATGTCAGACGATTCGAAGTCTCCATCGAAACTGATTGGATCGACTGCTTCCTCGACTGTGAGGCCTGCATTTGCTAGATTTTGTTCTATAACCGAGTCCTCCCACTTCTCGATTGCATCATAGGCTCTTTCTCTAGCTTCTCTAGAGAGTTCGTCTGTCGAGTCGTATAGAATCGCATACTCCCAAAGAATCGTTTCGTTGGTAGACACATTGCGTATTCTGAGCAAAGCGTGGGTTCTACCGTCATCTATGTCCTGTTTCAGAGATTCTCCTTCTTCACCTGGATAGGCCAGTTCACCATCAACGATTAGTTGCTCTATTGTTATGCTAGTATTGCTATTTTCCAAATCAAGCAAGATGGACTCGGGCACTGATTCGCTTTCTTCTACCTCGATGGTTAAGTTGAGTTCTGCTGAGTCTAGTTCAGCGATCTCTCCTGCGAGAAACATTGGCAGAGCGATGAAGATCAGTGGTAGGATTAGCAGAGGGACGACTAGCATTGCCACAAGGGTGCGCCAATCCCTGATAATGTCGAGAATTTCCTTAGTTGCGACGAACCTCGCAATCCTGAGTGATGGCATTCTAATCATCATCACCTCTTTCTTCAGTTATGTGCCTACTAGGTGCCTTTCCAAAGGTTGTTAGAAACTTCAACCACTTGGTTTGGAACCATCCATCTTCCTCACTGTCGCTGACTTCCCTACTAGCATCAGGAGTCAAGGCGACAAACGCATCCTCCAACGATTCGGTTTGTGTTGATGCTAGGAGTTGCTCAGGTGTTTCGTTTGCTCTAATTGTTCCATTGTGTATTATTACAATCCTGTTGCACACCATTTGTGCCTCTGCCAAGTTATGGGTGCTGTAGATTACAGTTTTACCCAAGTCTCGCAGGTGTGTTACCAAGGCGCGAACCTTTCGTGAGCTAGTCACATCCAAACCACTGGTGGGCTCGTCAAGAAGGATGACATCTGGGTCGTGTGAAAGAGCTCTGATTAGTGCTGTTTTCTGGCGCATACCCTTGGAAAAACCCCTAGTTGGTCGATTGATGGAATCGCTAATTTCGAGAGTGTCGGCTAATCTGGATGCCCTCGCCCAAGCCTTGTCGTCAGGTACACCTGCTAAACGAGCGTGGTAGCGTATATTCTCCCATGCGGTTAGTCTGTGATAGAGTCCAGTAGACTCTGGAACCACTCCAAGTGATTTTCGAACCTCTGCAACTGGGGACTCTACTCCTTCCTTGTCAAGAAACAGAACTTGTCCTTCAGATGGCTTGTACACTCCACACATCAAACGCAGCAAGGTTGTCTTACCGGCGCCGTTACCTCCAACCAGTCCAATCACTTCGCCTCTTTCGAAGGTGACTGAGACATCGTCAAGAGCCACGATGTCTCCGAATCTCTTAGTCACAGAGTCGACGATGAGGAGGGGATTAGTCATGTTGAATCACTGGCGGCTGTCCTTCACCGATTTACCTAGGGAGGGGTGTGCTTTATCGATTCGGCCTGCTCTCTCCTTCAATTGACGAAGATGTTCGGCAACTTCACTCTCCGGAATCTGCAGTTCAATCAGGTTGGCGAGCATATTCAAACCACCTTCAATTGCACCCGCATCTAAGTATGCGTCATTGCTAATCGTCCCCTGTACGCGAAGGATTTCGAGGGTTTCTTGCAAATCCTTCAATTCAGATCTAAGTCCATCTGCGGTGAGTTCGCCAGATTTAAGCAACCTGTCAATCAAATGCTCCATGACATACGCGACTTGACAACTCCCTTTCACGGTTGCCGCTTGTATAATTCACACATATTGCACGAGTTCTACCAAAACGCCACCTGTAGACTTAGGATGGACGAACGCGATTTGGGTGCCATGTGCCCCATCTCTCGGCACATCATCAATCATCCTTACACC
>CAXFCF010000138.1:0-3945 GCA_964000875.1 uncultured Candidatus Poseidoniales archaeon | reverse complement strand
TTGAAGCAACGGATCTTACCGGAAACGGTGATCATTGGTTCGTGAAGGTAGTTGCCTCCTCGTTTGAGGGCATGCGTCCCTTACCACGACAGAGACCGATTCTTTCTCACTTCAAGCAGTACATTCAGACCAATGTTGTTCATGCATTAGATCTGAAGTGCTGGACGCCTGAGCAAGCGGCTGAAAAGGAGGGGGAGGGACTTTTCCACCCTCACCAACAAGATGATTTCGTGGGTATACATGTGCGTCGTGTGAAGAAGGAGGAGTGAAGATGAGTGAATTCAATTGGACCCCTGGAGAACTAGATGAGTTGGTCAATGGAAACAAGTTGGTATTGTTCATGAAAGGAACACCTGAACAACCACAGTGTGGGTTCTCCGCAAGAGCTGCAATGGTCTTCCAACAGTTGGAAGAGCCGTTCGTAACAGTCAACATCTTGTTGGACAGGAGAGCTATTCCTGCCGTTTGCGAGTGGTCTGACTTTCCCACTATGCCACAGTGCTTCGTTCACGGCGAGTTGATTGGTGGCTCGGACATCGCTTTGGAGATGTTTGAGTCTGGCGAGCTGCAACAGATGCTTGCTGATGGCGTCTGAACATTGGAATCAATGCGATTCGTCTAGATTCTGAAAGTGGAAGGCACTCTCTCTCCCGGGCCAACCTTTTTGGGCCGCCATATGGACCCCTATTTCGTGTCTGAGGGCAGGCTGACAGTTGTCGAGTTGTTCGCAGGAGCCGGAGGCTTGGCGATTGGCTTGGAGAGAGCCGGTCTGGAGGCAGTTGCCCTCTATGAGTTGGACAAGCACGCTGCTGCCACACTCCGTCAGAACCGGCCAGACTGGAATGTTGTCGAGGGGGATGTGTCTGAGGCAGATTACACAGGTATCAAGGCCGATGTAGTGACGGGTGGTTTTCCTTGCCAGGCGTTCAGTTATGCCGGGAAGAAACTCGGTTTTGAGGACACCCGCGGTACCTTATTCTTTGAATTCGCACGTGCTGTAAAGGAGATTCAACCACAACTGTTCCTCGCCGAAAATGTCGCAGGTTTAGTCTCGCACGAGAAGGGTAGGACATTGCAGATTATGCTTACAGTCCTGAGAGACATGGGTTATGATGTTCAGTGGAAAATCCTCAATGCGGTTGAGCACAATGTACCACAGAAGAGGCGCAGGATCGTAATCATTGGTACTTTACCAGGAATTCACTTTGAGTATCCCGAACCATCTGATGAGTGGCTCACACTTTCAGATGCTCTCAAGGATGTACCCGAATCACCAGGGCAGAGTTATTCTGAGAAGCGTCGTAAGATTCTCGAATTAGTTCCACCAGGTGGCAGTTGGGTCGATCTTCCTCTTGAATTGCAAAAAGTCCACTTGGGCAAGAGTTTCTACTCTGGCGGTGGCAAGCGCGGCATGGCGCGCCGAATATCATGGAACGAACCATGCTTGACCTTGACAACTTCCCCTGCTCAGAAGCAGACTGAACGCTGCCATCCAGATGAGACCCGCCCATTCACCACTAGGGAGTATGCGCGTATCCAAACATTCCCCGATGAGTGGCAATTCTCAGGCGGTCTTGGAGCGGTGTACAAACAGATTGGTAATGCAGTACCAGTCAATCTTGCGCAAGATCTTGGCCGTCAAGTTATCAAGGCCCTAACAGAAGGGGATGGCGGGTCAGAGATGTTTGATGAAAGAAAGTTCGATCAGCAGGTTCGTGAGAAGATTCTGCGCCCACTCATTGAAACTAAGGACGATGACGACATATATCGAAACACCATTGATCCCTTTTCAGCAGCTGTAGACAGTGCTCTCAGAGGGATTACTGGTAGGCATTGGTTGAACTCTGAGAGAGCAAGGCAGCGCCAGAAATCGTTGCAAAACAAGATTGGTGATCTACATGAGATAGCGCTGGATTGTATCAGTAGTTGCCGACGAAGGCCTAAGCCACATCCAGATGTTGATAATCTTACAGATAAGTGGTTGGCTGAAGTGAAAAACAAATACAATACTACCAAGGGAAGTGATCGTCCGAACCGTTATGACGACTTGGTCAAACACTTGGATTCTGATGAATACAACGGCTTTACAGCCTATTTTGTTGAAATCATGCAGAGGAATAAGCAAACCTTCGACAAGCCATTTTGCCCAAGTGGTAGAATTGAGAGGAAAGACATCCGCCATGTAGATGGCCGTACATTCTACGCTATGGCATCAGGTGATCCTGATTTTATTGACAAGTTGTTCACAGTCCATTTGGAAAGGGCATTGGATGCTGGCATCAGGGATCTCGGCGAAAATTTGGGTTTTGTAATGGATGAAGATTTACTTGATCTCTTCCGCCGTGCTTTCTGAAGAATCTTGTTTGTGGTAAAGAGCCAGAGATGACGAGAGGCCTAGTACGACTAGGGCGCCCGATGCTGCAGCGATTGCAGCGCCCATCGGGGCTTTTGTAGCGGTGTTCATCACCAATGCTAGAACCGCTGCACTGACACCCACTCCTATCCATAGTATGCGTGTGTAGTTCCAAGGGCGTTTTCCTACTTGGATTAGAGCGAGGGGTGAGCTTGCAATGGTGTGGAAGAGCCATGCCAATAGCAGTACCCGGAACGGCGTCAGCACTAGTTCAGAATAGTCGGGAAATAATGTGTCGAAGGCTAAAGGTGAGATGATAAGACCCACCAAAGAGAGTATGCATCCAAGACCGATGGATGCAAAGAACGCCTTTCTTGACCGCATGAATAATTCTTGAGCATCATCTCTGACTTCACCTAACCAGGATGTCAGTACAGCTCGCAAAGAGAGAACAGGTGCATAGGCAGCAATGAAGCCGAGCCACGCGACTTGGAACACAGCAACATCCTCAGGTGTCGCAAGAATTCCAAGGAGCAATTTCTCGATTCTGACATTGATCACCAAAGCGGCTCCAGCGACCATGAACGGAAGACCGACCTTCACCAGTTCCTTTGTTTCCAACTCAGCAGTTTCAGGGAGGTCACCTGATGTCTCATCCAAATTTGGCTCAATTCCGTACTTGAACAGCAACATGGCCAAGGTTGCTGAGACACAAGGCCCTATCGCCGAGGCGAGTGCGAGGTCGACAAGTGAGTCGGCCCATAGCACCATCACCAGACAGACTACCGCTCGATCTGAGATGCGAACCATTGCTTCTAAGCGCGCCTCACCTTGAGAACGCATAGCGGCTCGGAACGAGTAGGCGATAACCTGCATCGCTGCTGCCATCAGCAACAAGACAGCTGGTTTTTCCCAAGTAGAATCCAATGTCCTTGTAGAGAACAGAACAACTACCAGCATGACCCACATGACGACGAATTGGAGGACAGCGACCTGATTCAGGATGGAAGGTAACTTGGCGGACATCCTTCCTCCATCGCGAGCTATTAGGGTAGGCAATCCGAGGTCGATGAGTATCACACAGACATGAAAAAAGTCGAGAAGCAAGACGAAGCTACCGTAGTCATCGGATAGAAGCGACCTAGTCAGAATGACATGGATGACGATTCCTATGGCTAGGTTAGCCATGTCTGCGCCTGTTAACCAAATCGTGTCTCTCTTTGGCTCGACCTCTCGTGCAGAGGCTGCCTCATCCATTGCTCTCACCTACGACGCTTACGATGGTCTTGTAGAGTGGTTCAGAGACATGTGACCAACCCATGTTAGCCTCTGCGTATTTCCTAGCCTCCGCAGTCAAGGGTTCCAGATCTTTCTCCAGAAGTTCGTGAATCACCTTAGCCCAATCGCTATCCGAAGCCTTCGCATCAACTAGTCTGATGAACTCCGGTTCACCTTCCAGACGGTGTGGTGGAATGTCCGAGAGAATCATCGGCAAACCAGCAGCAGCCCATTCTCTTACCTTCAGTGGGCTGGCAAGCCTCCACACCTCGTCATCGGGTAGCGGAAATACAGCCAAGTCACAAGAAGAGAGA
>CAXFCF010000137.1:0-3950 GCA_964000875.1 uncultured Candidatus Poseidoniales archaeon | reverse complement strand
CATATTCCACGAGTTGGCTCACAAGTTCATGGCAAAGCACTACGGGTGCTGGGCGGAATTCAGAGCTGACCCCCGAGGCCTCAAAATAGGGCTTGCAATAGCCCTAATCATTGGCTTTGTATTCATGGCACCCGGGGCAGTCATGGTTGCCGGTAGAGTAACCAAGCGCCAGAATGGAATAATTGCCATAGTAGGACCAATCACTAACATCGTTTTGTTCATCATAGGTTTAGTTGGTGGTGGTGTATTGATTGGCATAATACCCAGTCAAGTTGTTGCTGACATAGTTGTATTCTGGCTATATGGTAATGCCATATTGGCTGCATTCAACATGCTTCCATTTGGACCATTAGATGGAGCGAAGGTGAAGGCGTGGTCTGAACCAGCATTCTGGTCAATGATTGCAATTTGTGTAACATTAGTGATATCTGTATTCGGCGGCTATGCGTTTGAATTACTACAAATGGTAGCCACAACAGTTTGATCGCTCATAACTGAGCGTTCTCGATGGGTTGTTCGTCCAAGTGGAAGAAGGAATATACAGCCCACCAAGTGATGAAGTCGAGACTGTTGCAGAGGTTGGTTACCCCGGTGTTGTCCTCTCCGTAGTCCTTACCAGTTGTATCCATCCACTGTTCCATTTCTTCCAAAGTGTCACAGGTTTGGTGGTAGCACCAGTATCCATCTACAAGTCCACCAAATCCTAGGGTTACAGTACCTAGATTGTCTTGGAAGCTAGCGTGGTCAGAACGCGCAGTGGTATCTTCATAGACGATTATCTCTGGCCTATCAGCATCTACCCAAGCGTTGTACTTCCAAGTCTCAGATTCGTAACCTGCCCCAGTAATAGTGCCCATCTGCTCCTCAACTCCTAAGGCATCAGAACCAATCCAGTTAGCAAGGTGTACGATGCCGGGTTGACTTAGGTTCTCGTAAGATGTAGATGGTCCGATGTATACTCTCATTGGCCAAACTTCACTGTCTTTTGGGTATCCATCTTCATCAGGTTCAGGCTCAGGATCACCATGTGGAGCTCCACCCCCACCAGGCCAGTTCACTCCAGCCATGTCGAGATTGACATAGTTAGTAACAGTCACATGGGGATTATCTTCTCCGACATAGTACTCAGTCCAGTAATCACTTCCACGTTTCCCACCTTCCTCACTTGACCAAAGACAGAACACCATCGTTCTTCGACTCTTGAAGGCCGACATCATCTCTGCAGTCTCAAGAACCATACTGGTACCAGCCGTGTTGTCATATGCACCAACCCTAGTTCCGTATGTTCTGGTTCCAGTGATATGTGGGTCAAGAAGTACAGCGTTTACCGGTGGTGCGATGTCGAAGTGAGCCCCGAAAACCAACCATTCGTCAGGATAGATCTCACCCCAACGGTATCCACACACATTGTATGCCTCAGGGTTTTGATTACCGAATATATCAGTGAATGCGTATCGATGTTTCATCACATCGAGACCAAAAGATTCCATCTCAGTAGCAATGTAATTGGCAGCATCCTCGTATGCAGGGTTTCCTTGGCCTGCCCAACGATCCCAATACCCCTGTCTTCCATCTATATCACTAAGGTCTAGTGCGGGATCACTTAGGTGATAGAGGCGGTCGTAAACCCCTCTGCCACTAATCATTCCACTCGCAAATTCCCCACCTTCATCTAGTCCGAATCCAGGTGCCATAGGGCGTGAGACTTGGACAGCAGCCCACGCCACACGTCCACCATTGTCACTACTCACATTGACTTTGTCTAATGTGCTGTTTTCGGTTGGAACGCGTTGTATAGCGTCACCAATAGGATCGCTAGCTTCACCACGCGAAATCCATGAACTCCAAGATTCGTTTGCGTTCCTAGTAGGCCAATTTTCCCTACCCATTTCACCTATTAGGAACGCAGCTAAACTAGCGCGCGGAGGTGCCAATATCTGTATCTCCACAACATCTCCTCTCTCAAGGTCTACAACAGTTGAATTCTGGATGTAACCATCCTCTGGGTTCATCAGAAGATACGGGACATATACAGAGAGGTCTGCTGAGGCTGTGAACTTGACATTCTGCATTTCCCCTCCAATCAATGATACTACCCCAACATCAAGGTCGTCTGAAGTTGGCACACCCTCATTTCCAGCCCCGAAACAACCCGATAGGGTTGCCATCGAGAAAAGGGCTACCAAGAGCACGGCCTTGGGGCGCATTAGATAGTCGACCAAGGCACCCCTGTTGAAACCAGCGGCAGTAGGAACCTACTCAATCAATGAACACTTTTAGGCATGTAAGTGAACCATCAGCAGCCCTGATATGTTCCATATTTACTTCTCTTATAGTGAATCCGAGATCTTCCATAGTTGCCTTCGTAACAGGGTAGTCTGCAGAGATAATTACTGAATCATCTGCGAATCCAATAGTATTAGCAGCGTATGATTCATCATTAGGAATCCATACAATTTCTGCTTCTAAACCTTCGAATTGTTCGGGAGTTAAGTGACCCTCTGCAGTAACTAATGTTCCCGGCCGAGGAGAGGAGCAAACTGTTGATAGATGAAGGGTAGAAGGGGGTATGTCAAAGACATGAGTTGCAAAATTTTCTGACACACATAGTTCAGAAAGAAATTCAACACCAGCGTCATTTGTTCTCGTTGATCTTCCAATCAGATAAGTCCCATCATAGAATATGACATCACCTCCATCTAGAGAAGCTCCTTCAGGCATATCGATGAGTTCGAAGAATTCACCAAGTGCATCCCTGACTCCTTCAATCTCACCTTTTCTACTTGGATGACCTAAGTTACAAATCAAAGCCTTTGAACCCACAATAACTGCCGTATCCTCTACGAAGCAACAGTCCGGATGCTGAGATAGAGGTGGTAATTCGATAATTTCCAAACCATTCTCTAAGAGAGCAGATACGAAATCTTCGTGAGCCACTCTGGACGCCTCTAGATTAGTTGGACCACTACCGAAATAATTGGCTAGAGCTTCAGTGAAGTTAGGCGATATACCACGCACTAGCACGCGCCTTCTCCTACGACGACTCCAGTCAGTCATCAGTCAAGGGGCCAGTGGGTCGGGTCATAATGGTTCGGAATCCGGTAAAACCCGTCAGATTCACGGTAATCAAGGGAGTCATCTATGTACATATTCTAGAAGAAGGGGTACAACTATAGTAGCATCAGATTCGATTACGAATTTAGGAGAATCAACATCCAACTTCTCCCATGACACCTTCTCGTTCGGCGGAGCGCCCGAGTAACCACCGTAAGAGGGGCGCGATTCCGATATCTGTGCGAACCATGCCCAAAGAGGCACATCTTCTCCAATATCTTGTCTCAACATAGGCACTACACAGATGGGGAAATCTCCTGCGATACCCCCACCAATCTGTAATAGACCAGCGGGTGCTTCCACCGATCGATACCAATCAGCAAGCCTTCCCATCTCACTAAGATCCGATGCGATGATAGAGTCTGAATTCACATCCCCTTGTATCATTCTGGCAGAGAACACATTACCAAGAGTACTGTCAGCCCATCCTGGAGTAAAAACAGGAATTCCCATGTCTACTGCTGCTGCCAACCAAGAATCAGTCCTCTCTGCTTGATGTTCAACTTCATCGATAACCTGCATCAAGTAGTGGCTTGCAGGCCATGTCTCCTTTGATTCAATGGCCTCTTGCCACTTATCCATTACATGAGTCTCTATTTTTCTGATTGCTTCTTGTTCGGGGATACATGTATCCGTTACACGGTTCAAACCCCTTTGGCGCAATACCAAGTCATCCTCTACGGAATGGTTCCGCCAATCCACTCGCTCGTAGTAATTATGGGCGACTAGGTTGAACAGATCCTCCTCGAGGTTTGCACCAGTACAAGTGATTGCGTGAACCATTCCACTCCTTATTGCGGGCGCCAGTGAACGACCAATTTCAGCAGTTGACATTG
>CAXFCF010000136.1:0-3954 GCA_964000875.1 uncultured Candidatus Poseidoniales archaeon | reverse complement strand
CCTCCATAGGAGGCGTAGAATTGTCCAATATGTTCCTTCTTCATATCTTGCCTGCGTTACAAATGTTGATAACATACCAGAATGTGTTTTGTTCATGGCATCTGAACCTAACTTTACAATACCAGCAACCGAAGAAAACCTCACTTTAGAGGTCGATCGACACATGATGGACTCGCAGTCCACCGAACCTCTATCAGAGCCCACGCCACCGTATTCCGTGCTCGTGGACGGTATTCGCGGTGAAGCTGCGGTTGGCTGCTTCGGGACATGGAGTACCCGCATTAGAATCGTCCTCGAAGAAGAACACCCAGAACTTGGAAAGGAATTCATGACCAAGTACTTCCGATTCACAGAACCAGGTGTTGTTCATTGGGGTCATCATGGACAGAGCTTTCGAATAGTGAAAACTCTTGAGTGATTTGAAGCACAAGCTGTTGGAAGTTTAGATCTCACCAAGGCTGAAACTGATTGACCCAGAAATTCTGGGCTATAACAACCAATGCTGCTAACACCAAAAGGAGGAAAATCAGGTCTCCAAATCGTGCGAAGCTCTTGGTGATGTCAGCATCGGCTGTTGTATCAATTTCTAACACACCGACGGTGCCCTCGATACCTTCGCCAAAGAACAAAACCTCTGAGCCCAAGGCTACCGAATGGGTCGCATCAACTATCGAAGATTCTGACAACTTGTGTGACGAGGGTTTCTCTGCTCCTGGCTCCATAGTTAGGACTACGCCTGAATCGCCCTGAAGCATCAATATGGTGCCTGATTCTTCGGCAACGGCAGAGGTAGATCCTGCAATCTCATTCATCTCCACTATGGTTGAATCCTTGAGAAGGAAAAGAGTGCTGGTGGAAGATGCAAGCATGGCAGTAGCACCTCCCCCCCATGATCCCTCAGGGAGGAAGGAAACTGAGTGAATCGCTCCACCCGCGCCATGGTGAATCAAATTCATCTGAGGCGTATCTCCCATTGTGGTTTGTACTCTATAGACTATTTCTCCTGACCTCCCAAACGCAGGGTTGCCCAAAGCTGTGTCAAATCCAGTTACTATGGCGAGGTTTCCAGATGGAGATAGGTGAACATCGGTAAGGAGTGTAGTAGATACCGATGTTGTGACGCCATCGGATACATTTCCATTTGTGAAGGAATGCACCTTGGCCCTGCCATCCCATTCGCATATCAGGAATCCAGAGGAGCCATCATTGCTGGCTACCGATATTACATCACCAGGGTTCTGATCCAGCCATGACATCTCTATCGAGTTGAAAGAGGAGCCGTCGTAGGTGGCTAATGCTCCATCGGAACCACCAATCAACCAACCTGAGGAGGTTGAATCTATGGATAGAGGTTCGAAGGAGCCCGAATCGACTTCTGAAATTCCCTGGGAATCAAATATCCTCAGACTAGAAGAATCGGTTCTATCGAGTAATAGAAGCACTTCCCCATTAGAACCCGCAGAAGCCTGTTCCAAGGTCTCCCCATCTTCCAATAGCGAAGTGGCACTCGCTCCGGGCTGAACCATAGATGCCTCAATCATCACTGCTCCAACTAATAGAATAACGACGAACACAGCCCCCCACAGATGCTGACCCTCCGATTCCTCTTGGAGAAACACACCGAGATTCAGAAGCCATTTTGGCGTAATGGGCTCGCTCATTGTATGGCACAGACAAAAGGCAGACTATGTAATCCACGCTCTGCAACTGTCGCGAAGCGCCCCATCGTCGTTAAATAGGGAGGGTCGGTCGCCCCCCCTGCCTTAGGCAGGGAGTTTGAGATATGGCACGAAAGCCAGCCAAGATGTACCGTCGCGCCAAGGGACAGGCGTACACCCGCCGAGAGTACACCCGTGGTGTCCCTAACAGCCGAATCCAACAATTTCATGTTGGCAACCGCCGAGCTGCTGAGACTGGCGAGTTCGACATAGAGATGAGCCTACTCGCTGACGAGGCGTGCCAGATCAGGCACACTGCCCTTGAAGCAGCACGTATCATTGTCAACCAGAAGATAAGAGGAGCTGCTGGCCCACTGGGATACTCACTGAGAGTCCGTGTCTACCCACACCAAGTTCTGAGGGAAAACAAGCAAGCCACCGGCGCAGGAGCCGACCGTGTATCGCAAGGCATGCGCTGTGCGTTTGGAAAGAATGTCGGAACTGCTGCTCGCGTTAAGAAGGGTCAGAAGATTATCACCATTCAAACCTCGCCCGAGCACTTTGCTGTGGTCAAGGATGCTCTTCGCAAAGCAAACTGCAAGTTCCCGACTCCCACCACAGTAACCGTCGACCGCGGTCACGAGAAGCTCAAGGGTCTCATCTGAGGAGAGCCCGATGGTGTCGGAAGGGTCCGGCGACGAGCGCATACAGCGTCTACGTCAATCTGTAGTTGAATCACCCATTGTCTGGAAAGGAGAGTACGCATACTTCGTACATCCATTGGCCGACGGGGTTCCGAGGCAATCTCCAGAAATGCTTGTCCAAACCAGAGACTTAGTCTACGAAATGGTAGATTGGGATGAAATTGATTTGATTCTTGGAATCGAAGCAATGGGAATTCCACTTGCATCGACTCTCTCTGTCAAGACCGGTAAACCACTTGTTATTGGACGTAAACGCTCTTACGAACTGCCCGGAGAAGTCTCAGTGGATCAATCAACTGGCTACAGCAAAGGTAGCATCTATCTCAATGATGTAAAGCCAGGTGAGAGAATTTTCATCGTCGACGATGTCATCAGCACAGGCGGAACACTCAGAGCCGTTCTCAAGGCTGTAGAGGAGGCTGGTGCCATCATCCAAGATGTAATCGTCGTCTTCGAAAAGGGCTCAATAGTCAGCGAGGTTGTCGAAGATACTGGTTGGCCAATTCGAAGCCTCGTGAGAGTAGTTATGGATGGAGGAGATGTAGTCCTTCTCGACTGAGGTACCAATCATGGATCTGTCAAGACATGAATTCGAGCTCGATGACTTGGTCGAGAGAATCCGTACTGGAGACCATAGACTAGTAGCTCTTCAACTTCCAGAAGGATTGAAGATTCAAGCATTGGAGATGATTGACAAACTAGAGGGCGATACTAGCGCCAAAATTGTCGTAGCTGCCGACCCTTGCTATGGGGCATGTGACCTTGTTCACCACAAGATGCAGATGATGGGGGTTGACCTTGTAGCGCATATGGGGCACTCACAAATGAACATCGATTCTGGAATGGAAACCCAGTTCATCCATGTGACCTACGATGGTGATCCCGAACTTTCTCCCGTACTGCCAATCCTGGAAACACACCGCAACATGGCAATTGCACGCCTGAATGACGAAACCGAAGCGGCCGACCTAGGTGAGGAAGAGAGGCAGGAGCGTTTTCTCGACGCAGTTGGGAGAATCGCACCACTTACTGGTACCAAACTGGGATTGGTTGGATCCATCCAACACCTTCACCTATTGCCTGATTTTAAGGAGAGGCTAGAGAAAGCAGGATTTGAGGTCGACATCCCCATGGGAGGGGCTCGCCTAACTTTCCCTGGACAGGTACTTGGTTGCAACTACTCGGGTGATGAACCAGGAATCGGACATTATCTGTTCCTAGGTTCGGGTGACTTCCATCCCATCGGCTTGGTTCTGCACACTGGAAAGCCATTAGCAATGCTAGATCCCTACACTGGTGATGCTTCGGAGATGTCCTTGGAACGAATTGAGCGAATCCTGCGGCAGAGATTTGGTTTGATTATGGCCGCTGACAAGGCTAAGGCATTCGGTATTCTGATTGGTGAGAAACCGGGACAAATGCGCAGAAACCTCGCTCTTCGACTGAAGCGAATGTTGGAGAAACACGGACGTAAAGGTTACCTTCTCGCCCTAGAGCATGTTGGCCCCGAACTGATTGACTTCTATCCTGTCGACGCTTTCGTCAATACAGCCTGCCCACGAATAGCCATCGATGACTCAGTAAAGTATGCG
>CAXFCF010000135.1:0-3982 GCA_964000875.1 uncultured Candidatus Poseidoniales archaeon | reverse complement strand
TGAAAAGCACGACAAACTCAGTATTTACTCATACAATCGACCAGAGTGGTTTCTGATTTATGCGGCCTCACAGATGCTCAATGGTGTCGCTGTTGGTGTATACCACACCTGTTCACCGGAAGAAGTTGAATGGGTTGTTGGAAACTCTGAATCAAAGTTTGTTTTCGTTGGAACAAACCCTCAGAGTGGAGGAGATTCAGCAAAGATGCCAAACACTCGCATGGACAAAATCATCGGCAACCTTCCATTGATTCAGAATGCGATTGTCCTCGACGATTCAGGTTCCATGAATTCTGATCTAGCAATGTCATGGGCAGACTTCTT
Organism: uncultured Candidatus Poseidoniales archaeon; assembly: GCA_964000875.1. Classification (GTDB taxonomy): domain Archaea; phylum Thermoplasmatota; class Poseidoniia; order Poseidoniales; family Thalassarchaeaceae; genus MGIIb-Q1. The sequence continues at coordinate 3,658 of CAXFCF010000135.1, read as the reverse complement.
GGCGGCTGGAGAAGGTGTAGATGATGCGGTCATCAAGGAACGAATGAATGGTGTAGATGAACACGACACCTGTGCCCTGATTTACACCTCTGGAACCACTGGTAACCCAAAGGGTGTCGAATTGAGCTATGACAATTTCACATTCGAATTAGATGCTATTGAGACTGTGATTAGTTTCAACCCTGGAGATTGCTATGTTTCCTGGCTACCTTTGGCTCATGTATTCGGACAAGTTGCTGACAATCATCTGTGGGTGCGTGATGCTATGCACTTGCATGTGGTCGACAATGCGCTACACGCTGTTGATTATGCAAAGAAGGTACAACCTGCATTGTTCATTGGTGTACCACGAATCTATGAGAAGGTATACTCGAATCTCAAGAGTACCTTGGACTCCAAGGCAGTCATCCGAATCGGACTCAAAATACCTGGTTTGAAGAAGGTCTTACAAAAGGCTGTCAAAAGGAAAATTGGAATGGTCAATTGCAAGTATGCAATTACCGGGGCTGCACCAATCAACCCTGATATTCTGAAATTGTTCCACCATATTGGCGTACCTCTGTACGAGGGATATGGTATGACTGAAACAACTGCAGGTGCTTCGCTCAATTACAAAAATAATGTGAAGATTGGTTCTGTTGGCCGAATGATGCCAGGAACTGAATTGAAGACAGATACAGATGGAGAAATCATGTTCAGAGGCCGCCATGTAATGAAGGGTTACTACAAGAATCCAGAAGCCACTGCCGAAGTCATGGATGGAGATTGGCTGCGCTCAGGAGATATTGGTAAGATTGATTCAGATGGGTTCGTAACCATCACGGGACGAAAGAAGGAATTGTATGTCAGCTCCGGTGGAAAGAACATCGCACCACTTGTCATTGAAGAGACCATGAAGGGTATTCCGCTCGTATCTCAATTCTTCTTAGTTGGAGATGCACGCAAGTTTTGCAGTGGCCTAGTCACATTGGATGTCTCGGCAATATTGCGAGATAAATTCGGTATGGATGGGGCACACCTACCCAAGGATCCAGCCAAGCAAATTGCTCTGCTAAATGAACAAGGTCATCAATTGTCAGAATACACAGAAAGCGCAGAAATTCATGCAGAAATCGAAGCACAAGTGATGGAACTAAACAAGCAATTCGCTCCACCTGAGCAGGTGAAGAAATTCACCATCTTGCCTAGAGACTTCACCGTAGATGATGGGGAGTTGACACCAACATTGAAGATTCGACGAATCCAAATTCGAGAAAATTGGGGTACAGAAATCGAAGATATGTACGCTTGATTTGAGCCTTCGTCTATGTCCACGATATCCAGAAGGCATCGCCAAGCCATTTCTCTCACCAAGAAGCAACATCAAAGTACACACATGTGTCGAAATACACTCTGGCGGCCGTAGGCCGCCAAAGAAGGCCTCATGAGGGAGTCACTCCTCGCAGGAGTGATGGTGACGGGATCCGGAGGGAGGGTCGATGCGGACGCAAGAGCGTCCCAATCAAGTGAATCACCACCCAGAAGAATCGTCACCGCCGCTTCACTGTTCGATGGCCATGATGCGGCGATAAATGTGATGAGGCGACTAATCCAAGCCGCTGGAGCTGAAGTCATCCACCTAGGACACGACAGGTCTGCCAAGGAAGTCGTCGACGCTATCATCCAGGAGGATGCACACGCAGTCGCACTATCCTCCTACCAAGGTGGGCACATGGAGTACTTCACCTACATCCGCCAACTGCTAGACGACGCAGGGCGTGACTATGTCCGAATATTCGGTGGCGGTGGAGGAACCATCACTCCGGTTGAGATACGCGATTTGCACAACTCAGGGATTACCAAGATCTACTCCCCAGACGATGGACGCTCCCTAGGACTCGTGGGAATGATTGACGATCTGATGGAACGTTGTAGCGACCTCAACCTACTCGACGAAAAGATGCTAGAAGGTTTGGACGAGAAGGTCGATGCACTTGACCACGCCAAGGTTGCGAGGCTCATCACTCTGGCCGAAGCAGGCAATGAGGCTGACTTCCGTGCCAAGTTGGACGAGTGTCGCAGTGCTGCCAGTGATAAGGCACCTGTAATCGGAATCACCGGCACCGGTGGTGCTGGTAAGTCAAGCCTACTCGACGAGTTGATGCTCAGAATCATCAGAGATGCACCTCACCTACGTGTTGCCTTCCTCTGTACCGATCCGACGAGAAAGCGAACAGGCGGGGCGCTTTTGGGAGATCGAATCCGAATGAACGCTCTCACCAATCCTCACTTCTACATGAGAAGCCTAGCAAGCAGAACCTCTGGCCGAGAAGTAAGTTCGATACTCGCCGAAGCAATCGAAGTGTGCCAAGCAACCGGTTTTGACCTAATCTTCGCCGAGACGAGCGGTATCGGGCAGGCTGACGACGCGATAACCGATTATGTCGACAAGACATTCTATGTCATGACAGCAGAGTACGGCGCCCACACACAGTTGGAGAAGATCGAGATGCTCGATGTCGCTGACCTTGTGGTCATCAACAAGTTCGAACGAAGAGGTGCAGAAGATGCTCTCCGTGCGGTTCGCAAACAAGTCAGAAGGAATCGTAACCTATTCGGAATCGAAGACCAGGAACTGCCAATCTGCGGAACCATTGCCAGTCAGTTTGCCGATGCTGGTGTCGACGACCTTTGGAAGAGGTTGTCGGCGATGATTACACTGCGTGATGGAAGCAACCCTCCAGCAAGGGAACCTGATTTGGGTCCAAGCGGTATGCCCGCACCACGCCACATCATACCGCCCGAAAGAGTGCACTATCTCGCCGAGGTCTCTTCGACTGTGAGGGAGTATCATGAGCGAACATACGGTGAGGTGCAGAAGGCAAGATTGGCACAACGATTGGCTGAGGCTGCGAATCATCTGGACGCAAAAGGCAAGGATGAGCAGTCAGCAGAGTTACGTCAAGAGGCCAAGGAAATTCTCGACGACCTACACCCATCTGCAGCCAAAGCGCTTCAGGAGTGGCCGGAACTGCTCGAAACCTATGACTCCGGCACCTACGAGTATCAGGTACGTGGCAAAACCTTCTCAGCACCGACAAAGACTGAGTCTCTCTCAGGCTCCAAGGTACCAAGAGTAGCGATGCCTCGCTTCGAGGACAAGGGAACTCTGCTAAACTGGCTACGAAAGGAGAACCTTCCTGGACGATTCCCATTCACCGCTGGAGCCTTCCCCCTCAAACGTCTCGACGAGGATCCGACGAGGATGTTCGCTGGAGAGGGACCAGCAAAGCGAACAAACGAACGATTCCACCTCCTGAGCGAGGGCTCACCTTACGCCCGTCTCTCTACTGCTTTTGACAGCGTCACGCTGTACGGAAGAGATCCTGACGAGCGTCCTGATGTCTACGGCAAGGTCGGAGAGTCCGGTGTCTCTATTTACACGGTTGACGAAATGAGTCAACTGTTCGCAGGGTTCGACCTATGCGACCCCAACACCAGCGTGTCAATGACCATCAATGGACCAGCTCCAATCATCTTGGCGATGTTCTTCAACGCTGCTATTCGGCAGCAGATAGTCAAGTTCACCGAAGAGAACGGTAGGGATCCCAGTGATGCGGAAGCCCGAGATATCGAGGCTGCTACCCTGAAGACCGTGAGGGGAACCGTCCAAGCGGAC
>CAXFCF010000134.1:0-3992 GCA_964000875.1 uncultured Candidatus Poseidoniales archaeon | reverse complement strand
CTAGGCTCTGGTGGTCACAGATTGATGCAGTGTCACAGATTGCTAAATCCTCGACGTCAACCTGAGGCGGCGTTACAGCCACGCCATCGTCAACAGTCACAGTCACCGACATGTCGGTGATAGCATCCGTTCCATCATTCTTGATGACCAAGAGGAAGTTGATCGTATCTCCTACGTCAACCGCGTTCCTCACATTGCCAGTCATGTCGGTGGTCGAAGCCCTAGGCTCCATTGCACCCTGTAGCCATACCTCATATTGGGCACGGCCATTGGTGTCGTCCAACGACTCGTTTTCGTTCAATTCGATTGGGTTCAGGCTGGCCCAGACGCTGATAAGCATCAGAAAGGCCAGAACCAAACTTGTTGTTCGCTTCATGTCACAGTCCTCCCACTACGGGGTTGCCTGACCTGCTCAATCCGTATTTATACTATACGCGGGTTATTGTTAGGTTCGCGAGATACAAACGCACAAATCAATTGATTTTGGAACATTCGTTTTGTATCACTCGGCATCCCGCAGGGCTTCTGCAGGGTGAATCGAAGCCGCCTTCCTGACAGGCCAAGCTGTGGCCGCCAGAGTACAGAGATAAGCACCCACCACTATGAGGCTAATCTGACCCCACGGGAGAATGAATTCTGCACCTTGCTCCTCGAGGTACTTGACATAAAGCTGGTAGTGAAAAGCAATGCCCACTGCAGCCCCATTGACTATGCCTAGGAGGCTGACCCAAGTCAGCTCCGCAAGGTATCCTCCGACAACCATGTTGCGTTGGAATCCGAGGGCACGGAGAATGCCAGTCTGATGCTGCCTCTCAGCGACATTGCGAATCGTGATGACACCGAGGCCAGCAATACCCACAGCTAATCCAAGAGCCAGATAGGCCTGTAGTAAACCGAACATGGCGAAGATGAACGACTGTATCTCCTTGAACACGACCTCGATGGCAAATACATTGGCTCCCTCTTCGACCAGTTCGTATTGCAGTTCCTTGGCCACAGCGTCCTGCTCTGTCAATTCAGGGTTACCAGGCATCGAGAACCATATGGATGATGGAGAGGCATCGAATCTCTCTGAAGGAATCTCCTTACCCATAGTGATGCCACTGGCAAACCAGCCACTCTCCTCCTCTAGCACAGCCGCGACATAGAAGGTCTCGTTGACCCTAGAGTTGAATGGATCCTTGACGACAATTGCATCGCCTATGTTTAGACCCATGCCAGGGTAGACGATGCCTCGATCGCCAACCCATTTCTCTACCGCCATCTGGTAGTCTATTACGACAAGTGTGTCGTTGGACAAAATTGATTCCCACACCTCTTGCGAGTTTGAGCCAAGGCTTCCTTCCCATGAGTCGAGAGGTAGCCCACCATGATTGGTGAAGTTCTCATCAACACCACGAATCGAAGTTATGCTCGTTCGGTTTTCGAGATCGATGCCGTTGGCCGGCTCGACAATAACAGCCGCAGTTTCGAAGACTGCGATTGCGTCGAAATCATTTGTAGAAAGGGTGCCAAGATCCCAATCTGTCTGCTCCTCAGGCATGTCGATATTACTACCGTATACGACAATTTCCCATTCACCTCGTGCATCCTCGCCGATGTCGCCCAAAAAATTACCAAACATCGCCGAGTAACCTGAAAGAACAACGACTGCGAAAACCACGAGACTGAACATCCCCATGGTCATCGCTGTACGGAAAGGAACTGCTAGCGGATAAGCAAGAGCGGTTGGTAGCACCGAAGCAAGGCGGGTCGAGATAGCGCCACCTGCTCTGGCAAGGGAACGTGCGATGATTGGAGCCAAGCTCGTCAAAAGCAACACGCCGGCGCCGACCAAGAATACCCCTAGGACGATGAACGATGTGTCACCAAGTTCCCAATCAGCTCGCACAGGATCAGTCCAAGCACCCCAGAAAACCATCGATATACCTAGCATGCTACTTACACATCGAGGTACAAACGAGGTTCGACTTACACGCTTGTCAAGGAAGTTGAACGACTCCGGGAGTACATGAACAAGAATCGCATAAATCGGTGGCACGAGGCCAATCAAAGCGAGGAAACCACCAGAAATCCACCAGGCATAAGCGCTGCCCGTCTGGGCATCACCGACGACGAACGCCAACACGGCAAACAATGCACCCAGACCAAGGAAGAACAAACTTAGGAGAATAGTCCACCAAGGAAGTGAACCCTTGACCCTCGTAGGTATATCACGCATCGCGGCGACGACATTCATCCTAGAGATGTAGAGGGATGTGGCGTAAAGCGTACCGAAGGTTACCAGGAATCCCATTGAGAAACCGGATATGATGCTGTGCCACTCCCAAGCAAAGAAAAACTGGCCGTCAAACGTGGTGCGGACTATTTGATCAAGGGCGTACATCAGGACGCGGGCTACGCCGATTCCCGCAATCGAACCAACCGCACTGGAGACAATTCCCACGAAGGTTCCCTCCATCACGAACATCGAACGCAAATCACCCCTCTGCATACCGAGAGCACGTATCATTCCCATCTCCGACTTACGCTCGTCAGCCAACATGACGAACAGATTCATGACTAGCAAAATACCAGCAAAAATGACGAATGAGCCGAAAATAAGGAACAAGGCGGAGAAGGTAGCACCATCGTCAGCTCTGGCATCCCTGACCTGTGACTTCATCGGAATCACCTGAAATCCAAGTTCACTGAAGCCGGCATTGGCGTCGGCCCAGGCGATGACAAGAGCCTCCATTTCCTCAAACTCGGTCAAGTTGGAACCGAACATTGAGACTAGAATCATACTTCGAACCATCTCGTCCTGATTGACAAGTTCCTCAGCATCGGAGAGGTTCACCACAAGAAGAGACATGTCGTCCAAACCGGGTTGACCAGGGGCTGACGGTAGAGCGGGGACTGCGAAGGTGTAGTTGAGCACCATGGGCTCTAATTCACCCCTCAAAGCAGGCATGTAACCGAGTACCGACAGGTTCGCAGTAGGCTGGATGCCTATCCCATCTGCTGACCATTGAGTGAGGAAAACTTCACCCTTGTCCGGTGTTGGCATTCCCGAACCACCACTCATTGCCAATGCGATTAACGGCATGTTGGAGAATCCATCAAGGGATATCTGATATGGTAAGCGACCGACACTGCCCTGATTATCAGTTACCATTACTCCAACAGCCGTGGTTGAAATCAGTCGATCTTCACCAACCCATACCGACCTGCCGTCCGACATCGATGAAGGAATAAGTGAAGGGGGCTCGAAACCAGTACCATTCCAAACATGGACACCATGGCCTTCAACCACCACCGTAGTAGGATTAACCGACACCAAGTTGCCCTCTGGTAAGCCAAGTTCGTGAGCCGATATAGGTGTAGGTAAATCACGGCTGTCTGTCCTAATCATATCCTGTCCATATACATCCCAAGAGATACCACCAGAAGTTGCTATCGAACGTATTGCAGCCGAATCAGCATTCCAATTGCAAGAATTAAATTCCCAATTGGAAATCCAAGGGTCAATAGAGCATGTCCATGAGTCAAAGGCTGACTCCAATCTGATGCTCAATAGTGAATCCTGTAGTGCGAGTTCCCCCTCTTCTAACTCAACCCCGAGGGATTCAGTGGGAAGTGTGCTTGAATCCCAAACGATAGCACCATCCGAGTAGGAATTACCGAACAGTATCTCCGCACCGCCTGAAGCGACCCTAAGTGCGATGCCTCTGTCGTCGGAAACCACAAGTGAATGAAGTCTACCCTCGCCCTCTGGAAGAGTAATGTCATGAGAGTCGACATCCTTGTCGAGTGCAGAAAGACGGATCACTTCCGCGTGAAGTGAAAGAGCCGCACCAGGTGCTACGACATGAGTCGATGAGACAACAGTGTCATCCAAATCCGGAACCCATTGGTACCAAGTACTGGTCTCACGATGTTGGACAGAAAGACCCGCCGGAGTGGCATACCAATCAGCAACCTCGCCCGAATCGATGTAGTTCACTTCAGTC
>CAXFCF010000133.1:0-4001 GCA_964000875.1 uncultured Candidatus Poseidoniales archaeon | reverse complement strand
AGCCTTATCGACCGCTGCGGTACCAGGCATCTTACCCCCAAACTGTGGACGATTAGAGCGGTTAGAGCCACCGACCATCGCTCCCGAACCTTCGACAACCGAACCGGTTCGAGTAACCATTCTGACACCACCCATGTGGCGGCGAGCGACATCCATCGACTCGACGACCAAGGTATCTCGAACGACATTGACAACTGCTAACTCGATTGAATCGTCATACTCCAGTAAGTCAGAAGCGAAGCCGACAACTCCTGGTTGACGGGATACCATGACGGAACGTCCACCAGGTCTTCGTGACTGTAGACGATTGAGAGGTAGGAAAGTGGCGCGGCCACCCTTATTCTTGCGTAGCCAAGCGATGCACTTAGCCGCAGTCTCGTCGTCTCTGACAACTATGCTATTCATGCCGCCACCCATTGCATAAGCCAGTGCCTCCTCGTCACGTGAGTCCTTTGGAGCCGTCAACTCACTGAGTGAACCAAGTATGCCACTGACCTCACCTGAATCCCTCAGCCCAAGGACTGTCTGAACCGCACGAGCCATCCCAGCAGTGCTGCCACTCTTGTTCTCAAGTTCACCACGAGCTCGAACTAGAGACATCTCAGCATCTCGGAGTTGCTCATCAGAACGGGTCACATCATCAAGCAAGGTTCTCTCCTGTCTCTGGATGCGAGTCAGTTCTTCGGCCAGCTTGGTACGATCCATCTCAGGTGAATCACCTTCCAGTTCCTCACCTTGGAGAAGTAAATCATCTCTAGTAAGGCGTGCCTCTTCGAGGTTAATCTCCGCCTCCGACAATTGTCCGGAGGTGATTTCGAAGGTCTGGCGAGCCTTGTCTGCAGCCAAAGCCGCATCGTTGGATACCTTCTGCGCCTTCTCGGCCTCCTCGGTCGCCTTTCCGAAAGCTCGGTTTAGTTCGTGTACGGTCTTATCGCCGGAACTCAGTGCCTTCCTCGCTGCCTCTTCATCAGTGGCGGCGGCAGCCAATGCCTCTTCGGCAGCTGCCAAATCGTCTCTCGCTGACTTGAGTGAATCTTCGTGTTCGTCTAGGGCTGTCTGCGCTTCATCGCGCTCCGCTTCCAAAACGCTAATCTCGTTCTCGGACTCCTCGTTCTCAGACTCGAGTTCCTCGATTCTGTCCTTGCGCTTGTCGACTTCGACTTCCAACTTTCGTAGTTGTTCACCGAGACGCTTTCCGTCATCACCAAGAATTTCGTTGAGTTGACGCTGGATTTCTGCCAGCTCTTCCTCAATATCCAACTCTTCCTTCTGCTTGGATCGAACCTCCTCGCCGATTTCGGAAAGACGGTCGATGTAATTGCCTCGCTCATTGGTGACTAACTCAATCTCTTGGAAGCGACTTCGGTGCTTAGCGTGGAGAAGAACTGTCCTGGCATTGTCCAGTGCAACCTGAAGTTCTCGATACTTCATCGCCTGCTCTCGTTCCTTCTCTAGGGTCTTGAGTCGCTTGGATATCTCCTCCTCTAGCAAAGTAATCTGCTCTAGGTACTGCTCAACCTTGTCCCTCTGGCGGTTTGCCTTACGAATCTCGTCATCGTATGCAGTAACTCCCGCTACATCCTCCAACACCTTTCTTCGAGAACGGTCAGTCATAGTCGCTAGATGGGTGACATCTCCTTGCAGTACGATGTTGTAGCCGTCCCCCCGAGCTCCCGCTTCCGTCAGCAACCGACGGAACTCGGAAGCGGATGAAGAACGCTCGTTGAGGTAATATGATGAGGTAACATTGCCCTTACGGCCACGCTTGACCGATCTTGTGAGAAGAACCTCTTCAGTGTCGACCTTGAGACGCCTGCCGCCTTCGCCCATCTCTGGGTTATCGAAGACAAGGGTGACGCGACAACTCTTGGCCGGTTTGCCACCATCGGCACCATTGAATATCAACTGACCAACATTCTCGGCTCTGAGGCTCTTGGAACTCTTGGCACCAAGAACGAACTGGAGCGCGTCGCCGCAATTCGATTTACCAGATCCGTTCGGCCCGGTGATTCCGGTGAAGCCCTCTTCGAATGGAATCACAACTTCGCCCTTGAAGGACTTGAAGTTCTCCATCTCTATTGATTTCAAATGCAAGTTTCCCATCCCCTGCTTTCAAGGTTGCTTACGCAACCACGAGTCTTTCGGGGAATTTCAAGGGACTATAAACCATAGTGGTCCGACAAGGTTCTCAATCCGATTTCAGGACCCGCGATGTGACGCCGTTCAACGGTCTGTAGAATTCAGAAGAACTCCCCCGCATAGTCGCACTGAACACAACCCAAGCCGTTGCAATAGTGGCACTTTCTTCCCACCACCATATCGTCTGCACCATCGCTGGTCGCGACTTGGAAGATATCCTCGTATTGGTCGAGTGAGAGCGCGTTGCGAAGATCCCCTACAGTCATCACACCTCCTTTCTCCCGCTTCTCTAGCGAACCCTTGAAACTCGGGCGATCCCCCACCATCCATGGTTCTCGGAACTGTTTGTTGCGCTTCTTGCCTCGCTTATTCAGTGCCTTGCCCGCCCTACGGATGACCGTAACACCGATGACAATCAATAGCAAATCCATGACCATAGGTGGAAGAGGAATGCCGAAAAGTGCCTCCCAGTCCATCGGACTACCATCGGCGGAAAATATTCCTGTGAGGTCGCCGACAGCAATCGCCACAAGACTGGCACCGAGAACCATGCGAATCCTCGCTAGGTAACGGAACAAAGAGGCTCCCGCCTTCAACCTCCCACTCTGCTTGAGTGCTAAAACTGGAGCCCAGAAGGAGAAGGTAACTCCCACCAAAGCAATCAGCATGTCAACTGCCCTGTAGGTGCCCAGCGGCGAGAGACACTCGCTTGAACGGTGGGCAGAAAGGTCTGCATTGATTACTTCCTTTGAGCAATCTCCAAACAGAATCTCGGGGATTTCCATCTTGTAGTGAACCACTGAATCTTGGTATGCGAAATAGTACAGACCGACCTCGACATTGTAGAGGACGAACGAGAGCAAGACGACACCTACGACCGCCAGCAGCAAAGGCATGGCTCTCGACATTGTGTGTAAGGCCTACCTGCCGCCTGATAGGAGTTGTGTAGACGCAATCGCCTTGAGAGGCTGTTGAGAGTGATGTGGAGAAGCCGGAGCAACTTTCAATGCGAAGAGGTCGGAGCCGATTCCCGGAGTGGACGAAATGACTGATGTCACCATCGTTGGCTCCGGCATCGCAGGACTGTTCGTGGCGATTCGCTGCGCAAGAGCAGGACTCAAAGTTGCCTTGGTGACGAAGAAGAACCTCGCGGACTCCTCTACCAACTACGCACAGGGTGGTATCGCCGGAATATTGGATCCATTGGACGAAAAGGGTCTGGAGGCGCACATTCAGGATACCTTGGCAGCTGGTGATGGCCTCTGCGACGAGAGAATCGTTAGGATGGTCGTCCAAGAAGCAGGAGCAAGAATCAACGATTTGGTCCAAGAGGGTGTACGATTCGACCAGAGCAAATCGGGTGATTTCGATCTAGTCATGGAGGGAGGGCACCAAGAGAGGAGAATCCTCCACTCGAAGGATGCGACCGGCGCTGAAATTGAGCGTGCTCTGATCCAATCATGCATATCCGAGCCCAAGATATCCATCCACGAAGGGTGCTTGGCTGTCGATCTTATTCTTGCTAACAAGGAATCCGCGCATCGACGGGTCGTAGGACTCTGGTGTCTCGGTTCCGATGGTAGCATGTTCACCCTGCGTAGCCGAGCAACTCTACTGGCCACCGGAGGTGCTGGCCGATTATGGCGCGATACCACCAACCCATCGGTAGCTACCGGGGATGGAATTGCCATGGCAGTTAGAGCTGGTGCGGCAGTACGAGATCTGGAATTCGTTCAGTTCCACCCTACCGCTCTAGCCGTGCCTGGTGATCGGCCGTTCCTTATCACCGAAGCAGTACGAGGTGAAGGGGGTGTACTGATGAACGTCTCCGGACTATCTGAGTGGAGAGCAGCGAGGAAAAA
>CAXFCF010000132.1:0-4017 GCA_964000875.1 uncultured Candidatus Poseidoniales archaeon | reverse complement strand
CGGACATTCACTCACCTCAACTCTACCATGGTCCACAGTAGATCAGCGTGTTCCTTGACATCATGCACCCTCAACAAATCAACACCCTCTAGGAGGGCGTGAGCAGCAACTCCGAGTGTACCAGGCAGGCGTTGTGATGTTTCTTGGTTACCCAATAGGTCACGGAACATCGATTTGCGACTCACACCCCAGAGAGTGGAGAATCTGCCGTTCATGGCAAGAGAACCATTCCCTCTCAACAGGGTGAGGTTGTGCTCAAGGGACTTGCCAAAACCAATCCCTGGGTCAAGTGTCAGAAGTTTCTCATCATGTCCTTTGGAGACTAGTGTTAGAGCGATTTGGTGGAGGTTTTCCGATACCTCCGCAACCACATCGTCGTAAGTTGGCTTGTCCTGCATGTTGCCCGGTTCACCGAGCATGTGCATGATGCAGACAGCGCAGCCGGAGTCAACCACTAGTTGTTGCATCTCAATATCTCTGAGCCCGGATACATCATTGATCATGTGCGCTCCCGCCGTAAGTGCCATCCGAGCGACTTCATGGTGGCGGGTGTCGATAGAGATGAGGCCGTCTGGATTTGCCTTGGATAGTGCTTCTACGACAGGGATTACTCGTGCCATCTCTTCTTCGATAGAAACAGGTTCCGCACCCGGTCTGGTTGACTCTCCGCCAACATCGACCCAGTCAGCACCCTCAGCCCAGTGCTGCAACGCCAGCTCGACGGCTCTCTCGACACTCTCAGCCCTTGAGTCTGCGTGGAACGAATCGGGGGTGACATTGACTATCCCCATCAATCGAGGTCGCCCGTCGTCACGGCGTCGGAGGAAAGGTGCCAAGTCTAGCATGGGTGCCCTCCCCTGCAGGGCATCGTTTATCATCCCACGCGGTGACCAACGCTACCATGGCTGACGGGGACTCTTCACCGAACGGTGAGAATTCAGACCCTGAGTCGCGTATTTCCGTTACCGACGGTGATGCTAGTCTGCCACACCCGGATAACATGAGGCTAGCAGAGAGCGTTCTGCAGAGACTACAGCCAAAGGATAGGCATGAGATGGGTCAGATGATTCACAGTCGTTCAGTCATGGCGGGCACACTTCTCGCTGCGGTTGCTATATTCTGGTGGTTGGCTGTTTCCGTGTTCGGATCCAACCTCGGAGACGGTGACCCATCGACACCAGTATCGATGATTATGAGTCTGGAGTTCTTTCAGGTATCACTTCTGATTCCTCTACTGGTGATGATTGCGACCATCTTGCTGATGCATAGTCGTGAGCGAAGCAACTGGCAGTCTGGTGCCATGGGTGGGATACTCCTGATAATCGCCCTATACTTCACCCTCGAACCAATCGGTTGGGTTCTGTTCACCGACGACGGTACCATGGGCATGGTGTTGCAGTCTCTCCGCATCGGAGCACTGGCAATTATGGTTCATTATGCAACTCACATGCTGCTAGATGCAATTCTCCTATCTTGGATTCAGAAGATGTTAGCATCATTCCCATTGCAGATGAGTGAACTCGACGAGCCACTACTTCTTACCGCCGGCAGCATCGATAACGCTGAAGAGGCAGTCTCCACCGAGTGAATTCACGGCGAGGGGTGGTTTTCCCCCAGATGAGGTGTTTTTCATGGGTGAGAAGAGGAGGAGTGTTACGGTACTCCGACTCGGACATAGGACAGGGAGGGATCCCCGTATCTCCACCCACCTAGGTCTAACCTCACGCGTGTATGGTGCGCGCGAGTTCGTACTTGCAGGTGACGAGGACTCTTCTTTGTTACAAGGTCTAATCGATGTCTCCGAGCGATTCGGTGGTGATATGGTCGCAAGGCACGAACCCCGGCCACTCGGATTTGTTCGAAAGTTCGTCAAGGATGGTGGTGTAGCGGTTCACATGACAATGTACGGTCTTCCATATCAAGAGGCGTGTGTCGACATTCGTGAGACTGATGGTCCATTGCTGATTGTTGTCGGCGGAGCTAAGGTTCCACGAGAGTATTTCGAAGAGTGCCAGTTCAATGTGGCAATCGGCAACCAACCTCACTCCGAGGTGGCTGCATTGGCCGGTTTCCTTGAGAGATTGAATGACGGGGTAGCGCCTCCTGAGGTTTTTTCGGGCGGTCAGATTGAAGTCTTCCCGAGTGAGAGCGGCAAGGATGTAAGGGGCTCCGTGGAATAGCCGCGTACTAGCCTTCCAGTCGCGCGTTTTGCCGACTTTTGAAAGTCAATGATTATGAACGGCTTTCTGGCAGGTTTTGAGGGTGCGAAGGTGAACGCTCCGACTGGCTTCAGTCCCGGCGTTGGTCAGCGTGGTGTTTCTGACCCTTACAGGGGGTCTGATGCGGCTGACATTTTGGCCGAGAATCGCCCATCTAAGCACCAAGAGGCCACTGGAAAGGGCGTTCTTCTCCTAGCCGATGGTTCACGATTTGAGGGCGACCTTTTCGGAGCATCGGGAATTGGCGAAGGCGAGTTGGTGTTCACCACCGGGATGACGGGATTCCAAGAGAGTTTGACCGATCCTTCGTTCGCAGGTCAGGTTCTTACTTTCACATGGCCGCTTCTTGGCAACTACGGTGTGTCAGGAGGGATATCGGAGTCGGCTGGTGTTTGGCCACGGGGTGTGGTGTGCCGTGAGTGGATAGACCACCCTGATCACAGGCACTGCATAGGCAGCGTCCATGAATTCCTCCTTGCCCATGGCGTTCCTGGGATATCTGGTGTCGACACCCGTGCTGTGACCCGCAGGGTTCGTGAGTACGGAGTCATCCTATGTGTCTTTGGACCACTAGAATCTGAGGAAGAGATGCGCGGAATACTCGACAAGATGACCAGTCCTGACCTCGAAGACTTGGTCGACGAGGTCAGTAGGGACGAAGCCGTTCTTCTCAACGAGGGCGTTCTGGACAGTGATGGTATTCCGAGGCCCCGTGTAGCCGCATTGGACTGCGGCATCAAGCACAACATCCTGAGGGAGTTGACCCGTCGCTTTGAGGTGCTGTGGTGCCCTCCCGATGTCGGATTCGATACCTTGGTGGACGAGTGGCATATGGACGCTCTGTTCTGCTCCAATGGACCAGGTGACCCTGCACACGGAGGCAAGGCGTTAGCAGCAAGGGAGACCTTGGCGGCGGGATTGGACAACGGTATGCCAGTCATGGGTATCTGCTTGGGACACCAACTCCTAGGCCTTGCTAGCGGTTTGGAGACCTACAAGCTGCGTTATGGCCACCGTGGCGCCAATCAGCCAGTCGTAGACTTAGTCACTGGCAAGGTGAGTATCACCAGTCAGAACCATGGTTTCGCGGTTAATCCCCGCGGCTCGGCACCTTTGGCTCCACATCCGAAGTGGTCTGGAGACGGTGCCCCGTCTGCGCTTTGCGAGATTGATACCGAAGTCAGGCATGTCAACGCCAACGACAGGACGGTCGAGGGACTGGATGTCATTGGACGGCCTGCGTTCAGTGTCCAGTATCACCCAGAGGCTTGCCCAGGGCCGCATGACGCGTCATATCTCTTCGAGAGGTTTGAGAAGATAGTGTCAGGCGAGATGGCGAACGAACTTCCACTTTCCAAGCGAGGTGTTGCTTGATGCCGAGGCGAGACGATCTTCGTAAAATCATGATTCTTGGCTCTGGTCCTATCAGGATTGGTCAAGCAGCTGAGTTCGATTTCTCTGGTTCCCAAGCTTGCCGCGCCCTGCGCTCTGACGGCTACGAAGTGGTTCTTGTCAACAGCAACCCGGCAACCATCCAGAACGATCCGGAGATGGCTGATCGAATTTACATCGAACCCCTTCTTCCTGATGTGGTACGCCGAATCCTCGAAATCGAGAAACCGGACGCTCTACTGGCTGGAATGGGTGGGCAGACCGCTCTGAACCTTGCTTCTAACCTCGCTCACGAAGGGGTGTTGGCCGAACTTGAGGTGGAGTTGATTGGTTGTAATCTGGCTTCGATTGACGAAGCGGAGGATAGAGACCTGTTCAAACAGGTGTGCGAGGAGATTGACCTACC
>CAXFCF010000131.1:0-4034 GCA_964000875.1 uncultured Candidatus Poseidoniales archaeon | reverse complement strand
CTTGGTGGAATCGCTTCCCCAGTATTCGGACTTACCGACGAAGCGGCAAGGCCAGGTGAAATGACTCTTGACGAGTTGATCCAACATAGACTGGAAGTCATAGCAGAAGCTGGAACGGATGATGCGGCTTCCACAAGTGGCTTCTTCGGACTTACAGACGGTGAGAAGATGTCTCTGAGACTTCATGTGACTGGCTCGCATCCTATCGGCGATGGTCGCTGGCAGATTCAGGTCGAAGAACTCGAAGAAGTGCGTCTCGACGACTATGTTTTCTCCTATGTCTCCTCCAATCCAATTGCCAGTGGCGACGAGGTGACTTTCATACTGCACGCCGGTCGTGCGCTCGCACTCGACTTATTGATGCTGGAAGCTCTACTCGTGGTGGACGATGCTCCCGAAGGGAGTCTGATGCACATCGACTGGAAGATGGAGGCTACCTCGGCTGCTGGCTCGGCTACAGGGCCAGTGTGGAGTACTAGGCCAACAAGTGTCTCGGAAGCGGATTGGAAAGGCCTGCAGGACGATCTATTCCCCGAGTTGCTGACTATTTCCTACTGCGACTGCGGCATGGATGGTATGGAGATTAGTTGGCGTCCAAGTTCGAAACTTGATTCAAACAGCCTTGCTACACCTGATGGTATGTCGGTTGCCGGAGGGTTCCTATCCAACGAATCTCTCTGGGTTGGCACTGGAATTGCTCTGATACTACTTGCAGGTGGTATCGAATACAAGCGAGTGAAAGACGCTGAGAAGTTGGCAAAGGATTTCTTCTGACTCAGTCGAACTTGCCGAGAATCTCGTCAAGCATCTCCTTCTCCTCGTCGTCGATTACTCCGTCCTCTAGTGCATCCCTAATCTTCTGCTTGTCCTCATCTGAGAGTTTAGCAGACTCCATGGAACCTTCGATGAGAGCCATCTCTGCGACTGTTACCTTGCCATCCTCTACAGCTGCGTTGATGGCTGCCATAGTAGCAATTCTAGCTGCCTGACGGGGTGGTATTTCTAGGGCATCAGATAGGTCTGATAGATCCTGTAGTTCCTCTTCCGTAAGGACACCATCCTCAAACGCCTTGTCATAGGCTTGGAGAAGGAAAGCGCTGTACTGCTCTGGATGTAGCAATACATCACGAATTAGGCCATAGTCAATGACTCGCTTACGCGCAGGGCTAGAACCGGTTCCTGTGCCTGCGAGAACCTCCTTGACAGCCATGTCCTTGAGACCGTGTCCAATCCATGCGATTCCTAGTGCAACCACGCCGGCTGCGAACCACTGCATGGCGACTGGCGATAGAAGGCTACCTGGATTGACGAGTTGGTGTAGGCCGATGACGATTAGCAAAGCGCCCCAGAAGAGTTCGAGCCAATCGTTGACATCCCGCTCGTCGAGGATGCTCTGAGACCCCTCCTCGTCACTCATGGGATGCTCACGGGAATGGCGACTCCTTCAACGTATCCGCTTGCAAGGCTTCGTCAATGGCGCCTTCGGCGCCCAAGTCGGCTCTACCGCTATCCTCTTGTGCCCTGAGTTTGGCAATCATTCCCATGGCCGGTGACTTGGCTACCTTTCTCGCCGACCTAAAGGTGCCCTCCAAGTTGGTCAAGCACCTAGTCGAAGAAAAGGAATTCATCGACTTACACCCTCCACAGAAGGATTCGTTACCAATCTGTCTAGCCGGAAACAACCTGATGTTGGCAGCGCCGACTGCAAGCGGGAAGTCATTAGTCGCCTATCTGACAATCTTCCAAAAATTAGTGATTGAAGGCGGCCGGCGAGCAGCCTATGTCGTTCCACTAAAGGCGCTAGCGAGCGAGAAAGTCAGCGAACTGAAAGAACTCGCCCAAGTACTGGACCTTGATGTGGGGATAGCTATAGGAGATCGTAGTAGTGAGACGAAGAAGGTCAAAGATGCCGATATAATCGTCTGCACCTCTGAGAAGTTCGACTCGCTGGCGAGGAACGAACCCTCGTTCCTTGATGACATCGATGTCTTGGTAGCTGACGAAGTGCATTTGGTACACGAAGTCGGACGGGGGCCAACACTCGAAGTCAACCTCGCCCGGACGATGATTGACAAGCCGGATTGCCAAATCGTTGCTCTATCGGCCACAGTAGGCAACGCGGAGGCGATGGCGAAATGGTTGGGCGCTGAACTGGTTACATCTGAATGGCGCCCTGTACCACTTCGATACTCTACCATCGCTGAACTGGATGTTGACTACTGGAAGGA
This sequence comes from uncultured Candidatus Poseidoniales archaeon, assembly GCA_964000875.1. Classification (GTDB taxonomy): domain Archaea; phylum Thermoplasmatota; class Poseidoniia; order Poseidoniales; family Thalassarchaeaceae; genus MGIIb-Q1. The sequence continues at coordinate 1,806 of CAXFCF010000131.1, read as the reverse complement.
GATACACCCAGACGGTGGAGAAGAGGAACTACCCGTCAAGAGAACATTGGAGGGAGTGAAGTCAAACCAAGTCTGGAGTGTACTGCAAGACACTATTGCCGATGGTGGGCAACTGCTATGCTTTGTTGGAACCCGCAAATCGGCTCAATCAGTAGCCTTGGATCTCGCCAAAAGGTCAATCAAAAAGGCGAAGGACAACGGCGACGATAAGTCCCTCAAACAATGGGAGAAACTCTCTGAAAAGTCTCGCCAACGTGGTGAAGGATCTCGTACCGGAGACTCACTAGCTAACGCACTGAAGGGTGGAGTTGCGTTCCATCACGCAGGTCTGACTGCTTTCCAACGTGACTTAGTCGAGACCGCTTTCAAGCGAGGGGATGTACTCTGTATCAGTGCCACGCCGACACTGGCAGCTGGAGTCAACCTCCCCGCTCGGCGCGTCCTCGTCCGTGACTTGAGGCGATGGGATGGTACTGGAAGCAGCCTGCTATCCATAATGGAGGTACAACAGATGCTCGGCAGAGCTGGTAGACCTTCGTATGACGATAGAGGTGAGGCGTGGATTAAGTGTAAGAACGAAGACGAGGCCTTTCAGCTCGCTCAGCGTTACTTCTTCGGTGACCCTGAAAGGATCGTATCCAAACTACACATGGAATCCGCGCTCAGGATGCATGTACTATCAGCCATCGCCACTGGAGGTAGGCAAAGTCGATACGCGCTAGGCCGCTTCTTCTCCAAGACCTTCCTCGCCACTGATACCACGCATGAAACACTCGCTGACCAAATTGATGGCATAGTATCCTGGTTGTGTGATCACGAGATGGTGGTTCGCACTGGAATCGACGATAAACTCCAGAACGAGATTGAGGCAAAGGAGTTCGAGGATGATGGCTACGCTACCGATGAAGACATCGAATCGTTCGATGATACAATGCCTCCTTGGGCCTCAGCTGCGAAGATGATGGGTGGGGTCGAGGTATCAAATCCAACTAAGGTGATTGAACCGCCAAAGAAGAGGAAAGGGCCAGCAGTCATCGGATTCGAGTCCGCCTCTGAAATCGTCAGGCGTGGCAGGATGGATCCCGCAGAGCCTGAGCACCAAGCGATGACCTATGTGGCCACTCCTTACGGAGAACGGGTATCCAGACTGTACCTCGACCCATTAACCGGACATGTTCTCAGACATGGTGGTAGACAGGCATTGCGAATCCTAACGGAGCAAGAGATGGATATCACCCTCTCACCGTACGGAATGCTTCACTTGCTCGCCGTTTCTCCCGACTTCTCACGGGTCTTCTATCGCGCATCGGAGGCGGAACGCATAGGATCCATACAGATGGCAAGAAGGGATCAGGAGCTCGCTTCTAGGAAATTTCTCTCAGATTGTCTACTCGATCTCGACCCATTGTCTGACTGCAAGACAGCTCTGGTTCTTGAGTCATGGATCGAAGAGGAATCACATAGAGCGATGGAAGAGAGCCTCAATGTTGCACCTGGTGATGTCAGACTTAGAGTCGATCTCGCCGATTGGCTTCTCTACTCGTTGCGTGAAATAGTGCGAACTGACAGTGAAGAAGACGATGATGTGTATGCAGAGGCGAGATTGCGTCTCATCGGACTGATTGACGAGTTACGTGCAAGAGTATCCTACGGCTGCAAAGCGGATCTGCTTGAACTAGTCTCATTACGAGGTGTCGGTAGGGTTCGTGGACGAGTACTTGCCGACTTTGGATTGAGGTCGTTGGGCGATGTAATCGAGTTGACCGACCGGGATCGCCAACGGTTAGCCGACAACCGCGGCTGGAG
>CAXFCF010000130.1:0-4129 GCA_964000875.1 uncultured Candidatus Poseidoniales archaeon | reverse complement strand
TCCGACGGCAGATGCAACGAGGCGGCATCCACAGGCATGCAGCGATACGGGGAGGGTGAAGGGCAATGAACCCACCCTTCGCCTGCCGAGGTGTGCTGACCGAGGCGCAAGAGAGAGTGTTGCGGCTGGTGGCCTCGTTTCCAGCCAACCTCGAGAGTGCTTGGGATGTACCTCGTGAACTCTCGCTTCCTGGACTCGCCGAGCGACTTGGAGTCGTCAGATCAGCCCTTAATCCACCATTAAAATGGTTGGAAACAGAAGGATTGGTTTCCAGCAGGCAGGCGCATGTCATTGGCGGCGGTACTCGCAAGCGTACTGTAATACATGCAACCGAAGAGGGAAGAAAATTAGTTGATTCGATGGGTGAGACTGATGTGGAGTCCCGCCAAGGTGACGGTAAAATCATCGGCGATGCACCTTCCCCTACCCTACTTCATGGCCGAGAGAATCTAGTCATCGAAACAATCGACTCACTAGTAGAAAACGGTTCGACCCAACTAGTCGGAATTCCTGGCATTGGCAAAACATCACTACTGCGAGAGATAGCGGAGAGATGGCTGGTTGAACACGGAGATGTTCGATGGGTCACTATCGAGGCGCACCACGACATGGCGCGCACTGTAGCCACTCTCCTCGGAATCAGTGACGCACCGAAAAGCATCGATGCAGCAATCGCTAATCTTTCTGAAATCAAAGATAGCACCTTGTTCGTTGTCGATGAGTTACAAGCGGTGCACGAACGCCACTCCAGCGCTGTTACGAGCCTGTTGGAGCAGCTTGCAGATGTCGAAGGACTTCACCTATTGGTTGGTTGCAGGGCTCCCTCGCCACTTGATGGTCTCTCCTCCATCAAGGTCGAGGGGCTTTCCGAGGATGACGCCATGGCTCTACTACCAGATGGCCTAGGTGACGAGGTGGCCGCTGAAGTGGTATCTTCACTTGGTGGCCATCCTCTCGCGCTAAAATTGTGGGATCCTGGACACTCGATACCCGAAGCAGATGACAGAATACAGGCATTCATTCAGACCGATGTCATTGATGCGCTCGCTGAAGATGGTCTAACGACAATGGATGAACTCGCCGCCGCACCACTTCCCCTACTCGCAGCCCAACTTGAGAACGAAGAAGGCGTGGGGGGGCTCGATGAAGCCGCACTGCTTCGCTGGAGCCGTGAGCGTCTGGAGCTGCAACATTTGGTTCGCAATGTCAGGAGAGCCATGTGGTCTGAAGAGGAAATCGCTGCGATTCATGGAGCTGCTGCTGAACATTGGCAACAGAGAATAGAAGCTGAAGCGGCCATTCATGCTGCGCATCATTTGGTGCAGGCGTGTCAAGGTGAGGAGGGCAATCTCCCTGAGATTCTGAAGCAGAGCTTGGCTGAAATGCTGTCAACCGACTCGGCAGCAACTGCAGCGATTCTGACCGACGCGATGCATGCTCTCCCATCAGCTTCCAGTATTCGTCTTCTTGCTGCAGAGGTGGCTATCGAAAGGGGCGAAGGGAAGGTAGCAGAGTCGTTGATTACCAAAGAACCTGAGACGGAGGATGATCGCCGCGACTGGTTACTTCTACATTCTCGCCTGCTCAAACTTCGAAAGAAAGACGATGAGGCTAACAAGGCGATGGCTGAGGCACTGGAACTCAGTGACGAAGCATCACGAGCGAGGCTGACCATCGCCTCCGCGGTCAATGTTCTCGAAGACAGGTTACCAGGTTCTCTAAATCCCGCAGCGGCTACAAAAATCCAAGAAATGCTGAAGGAGATTGATGTTGCTCCTCTCGATTCTATCCAGAGGAAGTCAGCTCTCGTCGCCCTAGCTTCGATTCGACACTCGCTCGCTCTCGAAGAGGGGGATGCTACCGAAGCTGCTCGAATTCGTGCCGAACTGGCCGCCACCGCCAGCGAAGGTGACCCACTCGTGGAGGAGTTGGCGGCAAGGGCGGCTCTCACCACTGGTGGCGAACCAGCGAGGTTAGAAGGACTACTGGCAAGGGTAGAGAACCCCCTCAGAAAACTAGCCATCACTCTGCTTCTCGCACGCTATGAACACGAATCAGGAAGCGGTCATCTAGATCAACTGCTGAGTCAAGCCGAACCACCGCGAGATCTCGGTACTACCACTGCACGTCGTCTATCAGCCGCCCTCTGGTATTGGCGAGGCGTCGCCGATAAAAGTGCCAGAGTGAGACACTGGCAGGAAGCCCTCTACCGCTACAGCATGGCTGAGTGCCCCAACGCCCATGCCCAACTGACAAAACTACTCCACGAAGAAATGATGCGGCTCTGATTACCACTCTTCATCCATATCCAAACCAGTTAACCAATCATCATTACCACCTATCGGCGCAGTAGCGGATGGTAGACCGAGAAGCTCCCTTTCGACAGACATAGTGTTGGAGTTGGTGGCGACCACCTTAACTCGCTGTTCCTCAAGCCGTTCTTTCTTCTTCCTACGCTTGCGTATACGACGGACGAAAAATAGTAGCAAGAGAGAGGAAAGACCGAGGAAGTAAGGCATAATCTCCTGGAACAAGAAATCGTAACCGACTGTAAACCGTACCTGTACCTCATCTCTTTGCGCATCACATTCATCCAAGTCATCACTTGAACAAAGTGGAACCCTGTAGATTATCTGTGATCTACCGTCAGGTAGCACGACCTCTCTATCAAGACCCAGAGATGAAGAGAACTCGAGTTCGAGACCCTTGGGTAGAGATATTTCGAAGATTACCGCCGGACGAACGATTATGTCTTGATCATTGTCTGTTTGACCATCACTGTCTGAATCAACCTCAGTATCGATGTCCTCGGAGTGGACTATTGGATCCACATCGAATACCAATGGATCCTCAGGGAAGGTAACCAAACCATCGTTCTTCCCAGCCGCCATAAAATCGAATGTCTGAAGCATCCCCTCAATGAATCCTACCAACAATCCCTGCCCTGAACTGGTTTCTACGATAACTCCTCCATCGCTGTACTGTGCCATAATCGTAGTCTTTGGTACGGAAAGGCGGATTCTAATCGGGTCATCGTCGTCGATGTGATCGTCATATGGCCTCTGCATATGGTCAATCTGCGCCTCAAACCTGAGACCTGAGAGGTCAGCTTTGAACTGGTCTTCATCGACCTCCATTGCTTCCATCTCTGCATTCACCATATCGGCCAGAGAATCGGCAAAACTGTTCAGACCGCTGTTGGACAACTCCAACACATGGATCTCGTCACCAATGGGTACCTCGATTACTTCACCAGCTAGAGCAGTAGCCCCACCAGGTGTCTCATCGCCAATCGCTATGAGATGTCGAATAGCGTCAGCAGGTATCGCCTCAATGGTAATTCCACTTTCATCAGTGAATGTATCAGGAACTCCAATTCTATACAGTTTGATGTCTACTGACGCCTCTAGCACTACCTCGACTGCTTGGCTCCACTCTAGGATGTTCAACTCTGACACATCGAGCATTGCTTCTATGGATATACAGGTCTTCCAATCAGAGTAGCACACAAGGTCATCGCTACTGTCTGTACAAGATGCGGATTCGGAACAGATGGCATCGTCCCAGCGCTGGTGGTATGGATTGCGACCGGTGAACGAGATTGGTGTATCCTCGCCTCCATCGCTCGTCGCAGTGAGGAATATACTGGTCTCTCCATCGGCTGTTTGCACCCAATCGGGCAACATTATCTCCAGATTGATTACAGTCCTTGGTAGTCCCTCGGGTATGAGATCGGCGACTATTGAGGTATTGAGTTCGTTCTCATAGCTGAATATCGAAAGTATGGCAGCAACATCCGCCTCGGCCACTGAGGTCAGGTTCTCGACATACCCTCGCTCATTAGCAAGATCCAGTAGAGTTTGAATCGGATCTAGTTGGAACGGGTCGCTAGTCGATCTAAGGGTGACTGGGTGGGCGATACCCATCGCGTTGGCTCCTTGAAGGCAGTGGCTGTGAGCTATTGACTCACCACAAGTAATGCCAGGGCGATGCATGAAGTCGAGACCACCTTGTAAATCGCTTTCAGCCCACTCAATGGGGGACATCTCAATATCCAACCCCGTATCATTAGACAACTTCTCCTCAAATGGCTCAATCGGAATAAGAGAGGTGAAGGTCTCGGCATCGA